>CALBSF010000326.1 GCA_937927795.1 uncultured Rickettsiales bacterium | reverse complement strand
CTTTCCGTGGATGGATCCTTGCCCCTTTCTAAAGAAAAATGTCTTGATGTTAATCAAATAATTACCATCATCAAAAATTTTTCAGTCGAAAGAGCGGGCGAAATAATATGCGAAAGAATATGCGAGGATCAATCAACTCTTATTTACGATGTTGTAAGTGCATGTAGAAATAATTTGAGCCTGGAAGATATGGAAAGAATCAATCAAGTTTTAATAGCTGTTCCTGAAGTTGACGGTGAGAAAAATGCTTCAGTTAAAGCAATACGCACCATGATTGAAGAGCGTGCGAAAGAGGTTGACGTTATATCGCCTTTGGCAGGGTTGCCCGGAGCTGGGGCGCCATCATCTATTGCAAAACGGGGCGATGCCGATGCTGCTGTTACCGTCCCATCGCCACTAGCAGCCGCACTGGCAGCTGCAAAACGGGGCGATGCTGGTGCTGCTGTTACCGTCCCATCGCCACTAGCAGCCGCACTGGCAGCTGCAAAACTGGGCGATCCTGGTGCTGCTATTGCCGTCCCATTGCTACTATTAGCCGAACTGGCAGCTGCAAAACGGGGCGATGCTACTGAAATCCCATCGCCACTAGCAGCTGGAAAACGGGGCGGTGCTGGTGGCGCTGTTACCGTCCCATCGCCACTAGCAGCTGCACTGGCAGCTGCAAGAGGGGGCGGAGCTGGCGCCGGTGCCGGTGCTGGCGCTGGTGGTCTAGGTTAATGTTCAATAAAAAGATAATAAGAGCATTTTTTAGTTAATTTTATATTTATTGACCCCTTTTTACTTCGTCTTTTTTGTAAAAATTTATGATTTAAAAAATTGTAGTATGTAAATATACAACAACCTTTTAAATCATAAATTTTTTCTAAAAAATCCTTTGTTAAAAATTAAATATTTTGAGTTAGTTTGGTATATTTAATACAAAGGCTTTTCAAAGTTTTAATTTTTCCTCAAAAATATTTCGTTTAAATGTATGGTTATTTGTGGGAAATGGTATAATTCCGGATAAAAAACATTCCAAGCCTCATCATTCTTGAAGAGAAGCTTATCTTCAAGGATAGCGGGTAATAACCTTTATTAGTAAGACCTATGAATAAAAAGAGATTTGATAAAATATTATATTGGATATTTATTGCAACATCTGCCGCGATATTAGTTTTTGCTATGCAAAACTATGGCTTTCAAATCTTGTTTATTGGTTCGATACTTGCGTTTGCCTTGGTGATAAGAACAATATTACGATTTTTAGATAAGCGCAATCAATCTACAGCGCCATATTCAGCAGTTGATTTATTCACCTATCTTGCCTTTTTTATCATACCTCTTTCAACCCTCTTTTTTTGTTATGGATTCAATGAAAACAATGCTCGCAGCGTTTGCAGGTTTGATGTTTTTGGAATTTTTACTGGCTTGTATAATTTTGTTTCAGCAACTTTGTTTACATCAGCATCTAGTTTATTTTTGATTGCAATATATTCGGCAATTGCAAATAGAGGCTCTATTTTAGTTGGTAAATTTTTTAATAATAAAAATAAAGTCACAGACGCACAAAGCAATTCATCAACTTCTACTTCAGATCCTTTACAAACACACAGCCAGTTTGGCGCCATTGAAAGAATTGGTAATAAAAATAATCGTTTAAATTATACAATATTAATACAAACATTTGAACATATCATAACCGTTGCATCCTTTTTTGCGCTCTTTATTTTTATGTTTAAAGAAGTGGATATCAGAAGAAAAATGGAAATAACAGTTGGTCAAAAAGTTTTGGAACATATTAGTGCAAACTCACAAAATTCAATAAACACAAATAATGTAAGTGATGCAAAAAATCTGAATAATACGGCGCAAGAGCAAAATATTGAAACCAAAAAATTTCGTTGTTATTGGATGGAAACCCATTCTGGAGAATTTAGATGGGTTGCTTTAAGAGCTTCATATGATAAGCAAAGATGTTTTGAAGCCGATAGTTGCTCAGGCGGATTAGGAGGAAGCGGCGGCGGTTGTTATAAGTGGTCAGAAGGCCCTGAAGCTGACGCGGTTCCTTGGGATAGATAAATTTTCTCCAAATGAAAAAAAATAAAAATATTGTAATAATAGGCGGCGGACCAAGCGGTTTAATGGCGGCCGAAATTATTGCTGCCTTGGGTCATCAAGTTTTAATATATGATGCAATGCCAACTGTTGGGCGTAAATTTATGATGGCAGGGCGCGGCGGCTTAAACCTTACCCATAGCGAGCCTATAGAAAAATTCATAACTCGTTATTACGAGGCATCAAATTGGCTTGAGCCATATATCAAAGCCTATGATCCAAAAAAATTACAAAAATGGTGTGAAGAATTAGGGCAAGAAACTTTTATTGGCACTAGTGGCAGAATTTTTCCGCGCAGCATGAAAGCCTCTCCGCTGCTTCGCTTGTGGCTTAAAAGATTAGACAATCTTGGTGTTAAATTTTTTGTTCGTCATTCTTGGCAAGGTTTTGATGGCGAAGATTTAATATTTAGTAATGCAGATAAAAATATTATTAAAGTAAAGTCAGATGCAACACTACTAGCGCTTGGCGGAGCCTCTTGGCCACATTTAGGT
Organism: uncultured Rickettsiales bacterium; assembly: GCA_937927795.1. Taxonomy (GTDB): domain Bacteria; phylum Pseudomonadota; class Alphaproteobacteria; order Rickettsiales; family UBA1997; genus UBA2645. The sequence continues at coordinate 739 of CALBSF010000326.1, read as the reverse complement.
TCAGATGGTTCTTGGGTTGATATATTATCAAAATGCGGCGTAAAAATTTCTCCACTGCGCTCTGCCAATTGTGGTTTTGTAACTAAATGGTCAGATTATTTGATAAATAATTTTGCAGGAACCGCGCTAAAATCTTTGGCGGTTAAACATAAAAATTTTTCTTGCAAAGGAGAAATAATCATAACCAAACAAGGAGTCGAAGGAGTCGCTATTTACGGTCTATCAGCAAGTTTGCGTAAGTCAATTGAAAATGAAGGCCAGGCAATTTTATATTTAGATTTGCGTCCAGAAATGTCACTTTTAGAATTATCGCAAAAATTACAAAATCGAGGCAAAAAATCACTAAGTAATCATTTGCGCAAAGCCGGCTTTCCTGCTATAATTGGCGCTTTACTAAAAGAATTAATTCCATCAGATATTTTAGCAAAAGCAACGCCAGATATTTTAGCAAATTATCTAAAAAACTTACCAATCACGCTAACCTCAGCCGCCAATATCAACCGCGCCATTTCAAGCGCCGGAGGAATCAAACAAGAATCCTTAGATAAAAATTTTATGCTAAAAAACAAGCCGAAAGTTTTTGTTGCCGGTGAAATGCTAGACTGGGAAGCGCCCACAGGCGGCTATTTATTGCAAGGATGTTTCAGCACAGCAGTTGCTGCAGCTAATGGAATTTTAAGTTTTGTTGAAAATTAAACTATAGCATAACAACTTCATATTGACACCAAAATAACAAAAT
>CALBSF010000325.1 GCA_937927795.1 uncultured Rickettsiales bacterium | reverse complement strand
TAGTATCAATATAAGCTACGCGAGTTATATCGCCATCTTTTTTGGCTGCCTCTATAGAAGAATCGCCTAATGCTACAAATCCTAAGATATTATTAACGCAAGCGGTTCCGGTTTTTGTTATCTTAATATTATTAATAAGATGTCCGTTGGAATCATAGTTATTGCCCGACGATGTGCTGCCAACAGTGGTTATATTACCCATGGCTCCTTTAACATCGGAATAATTGACACAAGAACTAGACATCAATAACAAGAAAGTTATTAATATTTTTTTCATATTTATTTACCTTTAACTACTGTGCAACCTTGTTGAAAAACTGATCCTAAAATTCCAAGATATTTAGTATCAACAAAAGCAACTTTATCTATACGACCGGCTTTTTTGGCCGCCTCAACAGAAGAGTCACCAATTGCCGCTATACCAAGAATATTGATAGCACAAGCTTCGCCAGTTTTTTCAACTATCACCGAGTTATCTACCGCGCCAGAAACAGTGTCATTCCAAGATGTTACGAAGAAAGCAGAGCTAACGCCACTTTGGGTTCTAGCACAAGAAGTAAGTAGAATCAAAGAAGTTACAATGAGAATTAATTTTTTCATAATTGTATGTAAGTAATTTTTGCAATAAAGATGATCTTTATATAGATTGTTTTTAGACAAAAACAATTCTTTTGACCAAGATTAGTTATGAAATTTATTTTTTCTATAAATAGTTTGGTTTTTTAATATCAAGTAATTGACAAATAAGGTTAAAAGATGATATAATTGTCGCCATTGAACAATCAAAACCCAGCCCTAAACCGGCGATTATTTTTAACACCATAAAAATGATAAATAAACACCCAAACAGACTAAGGGCGCTTTTAATAGCGTTTTTTTTATTACCAATTTTCCATTCAGAAGCTTTTGCTCAAACCGCTCAAGATGCCATCAATCAACAAGATTGGATCACCCGCCAACAACAAAATATTTTAGAAGACAAAAAACGAAATAATGAGTTTGACGCAATCAACAAAGAGCGTGAACGCAAGAAAAAAGAAGATGATGACAAAGAATTTCAATCAATTGTAAGTGGCAAAATGATGGGCTGCGTTTTAATCAAAGAAGTTCATTTGCTTGATGCAAAATCACTTTCAAATTTTCGTCAAAAAAAAATTGCCGCACCATTTATTGGTAAATGTGTAGAAGCCAAAACTCTCGCTGACATAATTAGGGCAGTTAATGATTATTATCAAAGCCAAGGATATGCCACAACTCAAGTTAAAGTGCCAAAACAAAATCTACAAAGCGGAATTTTTGAATTACAAATTATTGAAGGCAAGCTCGAAAAAATTTCTTTAGACAAAGATCGCATAATTGAAAAAATGCAAAAATTCATGGCTTTTGGCGATGTTCAAGGCAGCGTTTTAAATCTCAATGACATCAACCAGGGAATGTATCAAATAAACCGCCTGCAATCAAATCTAGCGGTAATGAAAATTGAACCTGGAAGTCAAAACGGCGAAAGCATTGTAAAAATCGAAAATAATAAAAAATTTCCCACTAAATTTACAATCAGCAAAGATAATTTAGGCAATAAATTCACTGGAATTCAAAGAACTAACTTTTCTTCGAGTTTTGATAATTTGCTATTTTTAAATGATAATTTAAATTTGAACTATAGCACTAATCTTCACGATGATAGTCAAATTAAAGATATAAAATCATTTTCTGGCAGCCTTTCAATTCCTTTTAAATATAATACTCTTTCTTACGATTTTTCACATTCAGAATTTAAAGGACAAAATCCAGGAATAAACAAACCAACAACCTTAACTGGTTTTTCGCAATCATCAAAAATCACTCTTGATCGAGTTTTGATTAATAGCGCAAAATTAAGACTTGCGGTCAACACTTCTCTTACCGAAAAATCATCAGCCAGCTATCTTAACAGCAGCAAAATTGACACATCCCAAAGAAGATTGTCGATTCTAAATATTGGCTTTACAATCAATTCTTATCTAAGCAATACAAGCAGCATTTATCTCAACCCCTCTTATTCAAAAGGTTTAAAGCTAATGAATGCAAAAAAAGATCAGCCAAATTCTTTAAATACCACGCCAAAAGCTCAATTTGACGTTTTTAAACTTTACGCTAGTTTTTCTAAAAAGTTTTCTCTACCAAAAACTAATGCTCCCATAAATTTTGTCAGCGAGATAAATGGACAATATGCAAAGCAAACACTTTTTGGGTCTGAGCAATTTTCGGTTGGCGGATATTATTCAGTTAGAGGTTTTAGAGAAAATTATATCAATGGCGACTTAGGCTACTATCTTAGAAACAAAATCAATTTCAATCTTGGATCTTTAATCGCACCATTTACCAAAAAACAAGATGATAAAAATTCAGGATTCTTCAGTAAAAATCTTATTCATTTAAATAAATTTTCACTTGAGCCATTTTACGATTATGGCTATGTTAAAAATAAATATATTGATGCTGGTGCAGATGGAAGGCTTGCTGGCGCAGGCTTAAAAACAATTTTTAACAGCAGATATTTTAACGCTTCCTTAACTTACTCTTGGGCAACCAATCAATCGCGCTTAATTAATTCAAGCGCAAAAGAAAACAGACTTATTTATTTTGAAATCAGCGCAAATTGTTTTTGATATATAACCTCTGGTGCTATCTCAAACCAATCACCCTCACCCTAACCCTCTCCCC
>CALBSF010000324.1 GCA_937927795.1 uncultured Rickettsiales bacterium | reverse complement strand
TACTTACTAAAAATGCAAAAAGCATGCAAAGAAAATCGAAAAGACATTCTTGATTTAATGATTTTAAATAAAGACATTGATATTGAAAAAGGACTTACAGATGCATGTGAAGGTGGTCATCTTGAACTAGTTAATATGATGTTATCTTTAGGTGCTAAAAATTATGATGGACTTGAAGGTGCATGTAGAGGAGGCCATCTTGCCTTAGTTAAACTGATGTTGTCTTTAGGTGCAAATAATTATAATTGGGGACTTTATGCTGCATGTAAAGGAGGCCATCTTGAACTCGTAAAAATGATGTTATCTTTAGGTGCAACTGATTATATATTGGGATTATATCATGCATGTCAAGGAGGCAATCTTGAAATCGTAAAAATGATGTTATCTTTAGGTGCAAATAATTATGATTTGGGACTTTATGGTGCATGTCAAAAAGGCCATCTTAATATCGTAAAAATGATGTTATCTTTAGGTGCAACTTATTATAATTGGGGACTTTGGGGTGCATGTCAAGGAGGCCATCTTGAAATCATAAAAATGATGTTATCATTAGGTGCAAATGATTATAATAATGGACTTGCAGGTGCATGTATAGGAGGTCACCTTGATATCATAAAAATGATGTTAGAACTTGGTGCAAATGATTATAACTGGGGACTTAATTGTGTATGCGAAGGAGGTCATATCGAAATCGTAAAAATGATGATAGAAATTGGTGCAAATGATTATGATTGTTTAAAATATAGAAATTTAGCATTACATATATTATATATACGTTTAACTGGAGAAGTTATAACTTTACCTATAAAAATTGAACATCCTGAATATCATTTATTAAATATTTACGGAAAAAAAACCAAAAAATCTTTTCTTTTGGTAATCGCTCACGTACTTGAATCTTATCACAAAGAGGGTTTGATTAGCATGGAAGAAAAAAAGATGTTTAAAAATATAGCATCTTTTGGTGATAAAAAAGCCTCTTCAATTATGACGCCAAGAGCTGATTTAATCGCAGTTAAACAAGATGCGAGTTTGGAAGATATTAAAAAAATTATTACCACAGATGGTCATACCAGAATACCGGTTTATAAAGAAAATCTTGATGAAATTACTGGCTTTATTCACAGCAAAGATTTGGCAAAATTTTTATGTAAAGGCCATGAAGATTTTGCAATTAGCAAAATTTTAAGAAAAATTTTATTTGTTCCCGGATCAATAAAATCAATAGATTTAATGCTTCGTATGCGTAATGCCAGAACTCATGTGGCAATTGTGCTTGATGAGTTTGGTGGGGTTGATGGTCTTGTTACAATTGAAAATATCATGGAAGAAATTGTTGGAGAAATTGAAGATGAACATGATTTGCCATCAGATAATTTATTTTTTAGAGTAAAGCAAATTAATCAAAATACTTTTCAGTTTGGTGGCAGAGTTGAAGTAGAAAAATTGGAAGAAGTTTTGCAAGTGAGAATCAAGGAAGATCAAGAATTTGAAACAGTTGGTGGGCTTATAATGGCAGTGTTTAGAAGGGTTCCAAAAATTGGCGAAGAATTTAAAAAAGATGGTTTTAAATTTAAAATTTTAGATTCCGATAATAGAGTGGTAAAATTAGTTGAGATTGGAAAATATGATGTCGAAGCCTGATTTGATTTTTTGGATTATTGCATCCTATTTTTCCAACATTTTTTCAATCTCCTTAATCACAATTTCCTCAACCCTAATTCCATCAAGCAAATTAATGCTAGGAATGCCGGTGGGTGAAGTAACGTTAATCTCGGTTAAATAATCTCCAATCACATCAATTCCAACAAAAAATAATCCGCGTTTTTTTAATTCTGGACCAATTATTTCGCAAATTTCCAAATCTCTTTTTGATAAATTCAATTTTACTGCGCGCCCTCCAACATGAAGGTTTGATCTAGTATCATTTTCTGCAACGCGAGCAATTCCGCCAACCACATTGCCATTTACTAAAATAATTCTTTTATCGCCATCTTTAATTTCTGGTAAAAATTTTTGTGCAATAATTGGGGTTTGATAGGCTTTGAGTAATAATTCAAAAGTTGAGCCTAAATTTAAATCATCTTTTTTAATTAAAATAATTCCCTCTCCACCTCTCCCATAAAGAGGTTTTAAAATTATTTCTTGATGTTGTTGATGAAATTTTTTGACCTCTTTAATATCGCATGAAATAAGAGTTGGTGGGCAAATTTCTGGAAAATCGGTGGGGAAAATTTTTTCCGAAGAATCTCTAATCGCGCTTGGATTATTTAAAATTAGAACTTTATCTTTTATTTTTTCCAAAAGATAAGTTGTGGTAATGTAATTCATATCAAATGGTGGATCTTGTCTAACTAAAATTACATCAAAATCAGTTAAATTTTGTTGTTTTTTTTCAGCAATCTTAAAAAAATCACCGGCTTTTTTTTGTAGTAAAATTTTTTTCGCTTCAACAAAAATTTCTTGATTTTGGACATTAAAATTTAATTCACTTGGCAAATAATAAAAAATTTCATGTCCGCGCGCTTGCGCCTCAAGCAACATAGCAAATGTTGAATCAGAATTAATATTAAAATTAGCAATTTCATCCATCTGAGCGATAATTTTCATAGTTGCAAAATATTTTAAAATTGATTTAGTATTGCGATTAATTCAATATATTTCTTCCTAAAAATTAATGCAAAATTTTTCCTATCAAAATTCACCGATAAAACAAAAAACTTTTCCAGTTATTGATCTGGGAGATATAGTTTTGCGACAAAAACAGGAAAGTGACGCCCAAGATTTTTTTGATTATTATACTGATCCCAAGGTTAATAGATATATCATGTGCGAAATTCCCAAAACTCTTGATGAAGCAAGAAGAGAGTTGCTTTATTGGCGTGGGGTTTTTGATCGCAGTGACGGAATTTATTTTGGAATCGCAACTAAAGATGAAGATAAATTAATTGGCGCTATTGGCTTAAGCGCAATTAACACATATAATAGTCGCATTGAACTTAGTTATGATTTAAATCGCAATTATTGGCGAAAAGGCATTATGAGCAGATGTATCAAGGCTGTGGTTAAATATGGTTTTGAAGAATTAAGAATAAATAGAATCGAAGCTTCAGTTGCAAGCAGCAATATTGCTTCTAGAGATTTACTTAGAAAATGTGGTTTTGAGTTAGAAGGATTTTTACGCCAACACCGCTTCCACAAAGGAACCTACCTCGATGTTTACTTCTTTTCTATGCTTCGAAGAGAGTTTTTGGCAAATTTGTAGTTGACTTAATAGTTTAAATTAGTAAAATTCCAGCCCCTTTTTCCACTTTGAGCTTTGAAGTTACTTAAACTTTACTTAAAATTAATACTTAAATATGCCTAAAACTTATACAGCAAGACCAAAAGAAATTGAAAGAAAATGGTGGTTGATTGATGCTGAAAATCTGGTTGTTGGTCGCGTTGCCACAATCATCGCAAAAATTTTGCGTGGTAAACATAAAGCAACTTTTACTCCACATCTTGATTGTGGCGATCACGTTGTTGTTATTAATGCTGATAAAGTTAAATTTACCGGTAAAAAATACACTGATAAGCGCTATTATTATCACACTGGACATCCAGGTGGAATTAAAGAAAGAAGCCCAAGACAAGTTCTTGAAGGCAAGTTCCCAGAAAGAGTTCTAGAAAATGCAGTTGCAAAAATGATTTCTCGTGGCCCATTGCAAAGAGACGTTATGCTTAAATTGCATATCTATAATGGCTCTGTGCACACTCATCAAGGTCAAACTCCACAAGTTTTGGATGTTGCCTCAATGAGCAGAAAAAATACAAAAACTAACTAAAAACTATGTCAGTTATCAAAGAAAAAATTATCGAAATTAAACAATCTCTAGAAGAAGTAACTATTAGAGAGAAAAAAATTGATGCTCAAGGCAGAGCTTATGCTACAGGCAAAAGAAAAAATGCCGCTGCTAGAGTTTGGATCAAAAAAGGTACTGGTAAAGTTGAAATCAACGGTCGCAATGCTAAAACTTACTTAGGAAGAGAAATTCTATTTAATATTTCTCAAGCTCCTTTTGGCGCAACTAAAAATGAAAATAAATTTGACGTTGTTGCTACAATTGCAGGCGGTGGATTAAGTGGACAAGCTGGTGCTTTGGCTCATGGAATCAGTAAAGCTTTGGTTGCTTTTGATCCAACAAATCATAAAGTTTTAAGAGTTGGTGGTTTCTTAACTCGTGACTCTAGGGTTGTTGAGCGTAAGAAATACGGCCTGAAAAAAGCCCGCAAAGGAAGAACATACCGTAAACGTTAATGCTCGTCGGCTTTTGAGCGGCTGCGTCGTTAAATTTTTTTTAATTTTAGTCATGTATGTTTTATACACTCCTAAAATTAAAAAAAATTTGCCTAGCAGTCGCTCAAAATCCTTAGAGCATTTCTGAGTTTTACAATACTTCTTTTTTAGATATTCTCTCTTTTATTTATGCCTAAAATCTATATTGCTTCTGATCATGCTGGGTTTGGGCTTAAGTCTTATCTTTTAGAAAAATTCAAAACAAAAAATTTAATTGATCTTGGTTGTGATTCTGCTGATTCAGTGGATTATCCGGATCTTGCGGTGAAACTTTGTGAAAAGATTTTGCCAGATTCTGGTGATTTTGGAATCTTGATTTGTGGCAGTGGAGTTGGGGTTTCAATTATGGCTAATCGTTTTAAACATATTAGGGCAGCTCTTTGTATGGATAGTCAGATTGCAAAATTGGCGCGTCAACATAATGATGCCAATGTTGTTTGTTTGGGATCTCGTATGATTAATCAAGAACTAGCAATATCAATTATCGATGCATTTCTTGCAACAAAATTTGAAGGTGGTAGACATGAAGCAAGAGTTGCAAAATTATCACAATAAAGCAGAAAAATTAATCCGCAGTTTTGGCAGAATCAAGAGCCGCAAGCTTTCTGATCATAAAAAAAATTTGTTAGAAAATTTTTTACCGCTTTATCAAATTAAAAATACTACTACCTCATTATCTACACCACCACTATCATCCTCACCATCACCCTCACTCCCACTCCCACTCTCACTCCCACCCCGTCATCTCGAGCATAGCGAGAGATCTCATGAGTCTTATCCGCAAGAGATCTCTCACTGCGTTCGAGATGACGAAAGGGGGATACAAAATTTACAGAATAGTCAAAAAAACATTCTTGAAATCGGTTTTGGTTTTGGAGATTTTTTATTTGCAAAAGCAAAAAATAATCCACAAATTAATTTTTTTGGCTCTGAGCCTCACATCAATGGAGTGGTGAATTTATTATCTAAATTAGAGCAAGAGCCACTAGTAAATCTAAAAATTTCAACCACTGATATTAGGATTCTACTGCAAAGCTTTCCTGATAATTTTTTTGATGAAATCTATATTTTATTTCCTGATCCTTGGCCAAAATCAAAACATTTTAAAAGAAGATTAATCAATATTGAATTTTTAGATAAAATTATTTCACCAAAAATGAAAAAAGCTGCAAAGCTTACAATAGCAACAGATCACGATTCTTATAAAACTTGGATTTTGGCTGAGATTTTGCGATCACAAAAATTTTTATGGCAAGCTAATTCAAAAAAAGATTGGCAAAATTTTCCAAATGATTGGATTATGACTAAATATCAAAAAAAGGCACTTGATGAGGGAAGGGTGTCGGTTATTTTTAATTTAGAACATGCCTAATTTACTAGAAATTTTACCAAAAATTCGCGGAACTTATCGCCAAAATGTTGAATTAAAAAGTTGGTTTGATGTTGGTGGAAAAGCAGAAATATTGTTCAAGCCTAAGGATATCAAGGATTTACAAGATTTTCTAGAAAATTGTCCCAAAGAAATTCCAATTAATATTATTGGTGCTGCATCAAATGTGATTATTAAAGATGAGGGTGTGAAAGGTGTTGTAATAAGGCTAGGCGGCGAATTTGCTAAAATTTCTCATCAAGAAAATTTGATAAAAGTAGGCTGCGCCACTCTTTGTGCTAACGCGGCCTTGTATAGTAAAAATTTTGGACTTGCTAATTTAGAATTTTTGACTGGAATTCCTGGTTCAATTGGTGGCGCTATAGCTATGAACGCGGGCTGCTATGGTTCTGATATTTCTCAGGTTTTAGTGAGTGCCTTAGCTCTTGATTTTTCTGGTAATT
>CALBSF010000323.1 GCA_937927795.1 uncultured Rickettsiales bacterium | reverse complement strand
TGCTCTTCCGATCTTAGTTTGACCAAGTGCTGCCGGGCTATCAGCCACAGAAACTCCAGCCGATTTCATTGCTTCGATTTTACTTTCCGCGCCGCCTTTTCCACCAGAAATAATAGCGCCCGCATGACCCATTCTTCTTCCTGGAGGGGCAGTTCTGCCAGCAATAAAGCCAACAGTTGGTTTTTTGCGTCCTTTTTTAGCTTCTGATCTTAAAAAATCAGCCGCTTCTTCTTCGTCAGTTCCGCCGATTTCGCCAATCATAATCATCGCCTCAGTTTCAGGATCTGACAAGAACATATCTAGGCAATCGATAAAATTTGTGCCATTAACTGGATCACCACCAATTCCAATACAAGTGGTTTGACCTAAGCCAGCTCTAGTTGTTTGATGAACTGCTTCATAAGTTAAAGTTCCTGAACGAGAAACAATCCCAACTTTACCGCGGCTGTGAATATGACCTGGCATAATACCAATTTTACATTCACCTGGAGTGATAACTCCCGGGCAGTTTGGTCCGATTAATCTTGATTTTGAACCAGATAAAGCTTTTTTAACTTTAACCATATCAAGAACCGGAATTCCTTCGGTAATACAAACAATAAGCTCGATTTCAGCATCAATTGCTTCGATAATAGCATCAGCTGCAAAAGCAGGTGGAACATAGATCACAGATGCATTGCAATCTGTTTTTTTGCGAGCGTCATAAACCGTATCAAAAACTGGTAAATTTAAATGACTAGTTCCGCCTTTTCCAGGAGTAACTCCGCCAACCATTTTTGTTCCATAAGCAATTGCTTGCTCAGAGTGAAAAGTGCCTTGAGAACCTGTAAATCCTTGGCAAATAACTTTAGTATTTTTATTAATTAGAACTGACATTTTTATAATTTGTTAGATTTTAACATTTCGTTTATAGCATTTTCTACACCGTTTGAAACGGCTTCAAAAATCATAGAACTTTCGTTTGGTTTAAGATTTGCTTTACCCATAATTGGAGCCTTTAAAATACCAGTTCGGGTAAAAAATGGATAAATAATGGTTACATCAACACCACGCGCTTTAATCTCGCCTGATAATGCCATGGCAAAACCACGTAAGCCAAACTTTGCCGCGCTG
>CALBSF010000322.1 GCA_937927795.1 uncultured Rickettsiales bacterium | reverse complement strand
AATTGATAAATTTTCTAATTTTAAAAAAATAAAAAATTTTGCTCTACTTCCATATCATCTAGGACGAATCACCACTTACTCTTTCATAGGACTATCATCATCATATCTTACGATAAATTTACAAGAATTAACCGGCTTTAAATATATTTCAATATTCTTTTTAACTTGCGCAATTCTGTTTTTTTTAAATATTTTTTTTGGAAAAAACTTTTTTCAGGCGCCAACTATTATAACTAAAATATTAAAAACCTTATCAATAAAACTTTATTTTCCCACTAAGCTGAAAACTATTATTAGCAATTTATTTAAAAACCCAATTGGCTTAAATGGCTATTTGCTTGGTTTAATGTTGGGTTTTATTCCGTGCGGTTTATTATATGGCGCATTTTTAATTGCCGCTGCAATTCCTTCGCCTTTGATGGCAGGCTTTGGAATGCTGTGTTTTGGAATATCTACATTTCCTGCTTTATTTTTAACTAGCATCACCTCTTACGCTTTTTTCAAATTTGAAATTGCAAAATTACAACTCTTATTTAAAATCTCAGCATTAATCAATATAGTTATAATTTTATTGATGATTTATAAAATGATATATTATGTCTAGTTCACACAATAACAGCGCAGTTAATTACAATTATTCTATTGTAAAATTATTCACTATTGCCGCAACTTTCTGGGGAATTGTTGGTTTTTTAGCGGGAGTGTTTATCGCCTTTCAATTGGCTTTTCCTGTTTTAAATCTTGGATTAGAGTGGACAAGTTTTGGTCGTCTGCGCCCACTTCACACTTCAGCGGTTATTTTTGCTTTTGGTGGAAATGTTTTATTTGCCACTAGTTTTTTTGTAGTTCAAAGAACTTCTGGGGTAAGGCTTTGGGGCTCTGACAATCTATTGAAATTTATTTTTTGGGGCTATCAAACATTTATTGTTATTGCTGCGCTTGGCTATGTTACCGGAATCACTCAAGGGAAAGAATATGCTGAGCCAGAATGGTATGCTGATTTACTTTTAACTATAATTTGGGTTTGCTATTTTTTAGTTTACATAATGACCCTAAAAGATCGCAAAGAGCCTCATATCTATGTCGCCAACTGGTTTTATCTTGGATTTATCGTAACTGTTGCCGTTCTTCATATTGTAAATAATCTTTCAATTCCTCTTAGAATTGATTCTGCTGCTAGCTATCCAATATTTGGTGGCGTTCAAAGCGCTATGATTCAATGGTGGTATGGTCATAATGCGGTTGGATTTTTCTTAACCGCAGGTTTTCTTGGAATAATGTATTATTTTATACCAAAAAGAGCTGAAAGACCTGTATATTCTTATCGCCTATCGATCTTACACTTTTGGTCACTAATCTTTATTTACATTTGGGCTGGCCCACATCACTTACATTACACCTCTCTTCCTGATTGGGTTCAAACCTTAGGAATGACTTTTTCTATTATGCTTTGGATGCCTTCTTGGGGCGGAATGATCAATGGAATCATGACTCTTTCTGGCGCTTGGGATAAACTTAGAACTGATCCAGTTTTACGTTTTTTAATTACCGCAGTTGCTTTCTATGGAATGAGCACTTTTGAAGGTCCTTTAATGGCAATCAAAACTGTTAATGCTTTATCTCACTACACCGAATGGACTATTGGCCACGTTCACTCTGGCGCTTTGGGCTGGGTTGCTTTTATTAGCTTTGGCGCATTATATCACCTAGTTCCAGTTTTGTGGGGTAAAAAAGAATTATATTCAATGAAATTAGTTTCTGTGCATTTCTGGCTAGCCTCAATTGGAATCGTTCTTTATATAACTGCAATGTGGATTGCTGGAATCATGCAAGGATTGATGTGGCGCTCTTACGATGAAATGGGATTTTTACAATATTCATTCATTGAAACAGTTATAGCTATGCATCCTTTATATTTAACCAGAGCAATTGGTGGTCTGTTTTTCTTGAGCGGCGCTTGCGTCATGGCCTATAATTTCTATAAAACAATTAAATTAAAAAATGCTTAAACATCATGATAAAATTGAGAAAAACTCAATTTTGCTTTTAATTCTAACAATAATTGTAATTTCAATTGGCGGAATTATTGAAATTGTGCCTTTATTTCGCATGGAAACTACCATTGAAAAAGTTGAAGGCATGAGACCATATACTCCGCTTGAATTAGCCGGCTCTAAGATCTATAAAAGAGAAGGATGCTATGGCTGCCATTCTCAACAAGTAAGAGTTTTGCGTGATGAAGTTGAGCGCTATGGACACTACTCTTTAGCCGCTGAAAGCATGTATGACTTTCCTTTTCAATGGGGCTCAAAAAGAACTGGCCCAGATTTAGCAAGGCTTGGTGGCAAATATTCAGATCAATGGCATGTTCGCCACTTGATAAATCCAAGAGACGTGGTTCCTGAATCAATAATGCCGGGATATAAATTCTTAGTTGAAAGACCAGCAAAGCTTGCAGGGATTTCTGACGACATGGAAGTTTTAAGAAAACTTGGCGTTCCTTACAGCGATGAAATGATTCAAAACGCGGTTTCTGATGGCGTGGTTCAAGGGTCGAATGACCGTGATGCCGCTGCTTTGAATAAAAGATATGGCAATAAAATTAATATTCATGATTTTGATGGCAATCCTAATTTTATTTCCGAAATGGATGCTTTAGTTGCTTATTTACAGGTTCTTGGAACTTTTGTTGATTTTTCAAAATTTGAACCTTTGAATATCAAAGAAAAAGAGGTAAAAAAATAATGAATTTTTTATTTGAAAATGCTGCAACCATTGCAACAATATTCTTTTTTTCAACCTTTTGTTATGTGATTTTTATAGCTTTTAAAAAAAGTAACAAAAAAAAATTTGATCAATATTCTAAAATTCCTTTAAAAGACCATGACTGAAGATAAAAATAAAAAACCAAAAGAAATTAAAACTACCGGTCACGAGTGGGACGGTATATCTGAATATAATATTCCAGCACCTCGCTGGTGGCTTATTGTGTGGATAGTTTCAATTATTTGGGCTTTTGGTTATTGGTTTTTTTATCCAACTTGGCCAACATTTAGCGGAAATTCAAAGGGATCTTTAAATTGGTCGCAGCAATCGCAATTAGCAGATTCTCAAAAAGAAATTGATGGCAAAAAAAATGTTTATTTAGAAAAATTTTCTAAATTAAGTTTTGAACAAATTAAGCAAGATCCAAAATTAATGGAATTTGCTTTAAATGGTGGAAAAGTTGCTTTTAAAGAAAATTGCGCCGCCTGTCATGGCACAGGTGCTGCAGGCTCTAAAGGATTTCCAAATTTAAATGATGACGATTGGCTTTGGGGTGGAAAAATTGAAGATATTTATCAAACTCTAAAATATGGAATTCGCTCAAGTCATGATAAAACTCGCTATAGCCAGATGCCTTCTTTTGGTTTAGATAAAGTTTTGAAAAAAGATGAAATTGAAGCGGTTGCAAATTATGTTTTATCTTTATCTGGGAAATCTGAATATGACGCCTTGGGAGAAAAAATATTTAAAGCAAATTGCGCTTCTTGTCATGGTGTAAAAGGACTTGGCGACAAAACAGTTGGAGCTCCAAATTTAGCTGATGCAATTTGGCTTTATGGCGATAAAAAAGAAGATGTAATTTTCAGTGTTTATTATGCAAGAGCTGGTGTGATGCCTTATTGGATCACAAGATTAGACGATAATACAATAAGACAACTGAGTTTATATGTGCACTCTTTGGGTGGCGGTATAAAATAATGTTAATTGGCTTTGAATCAATAAAATCAACGCTTCTTAGTCATTACAAGAACAATAAACTTCACCACGCAATTTTGCTGCATGGAAAAAAAGGAATCGGAAAAGCAAGTTTTATTAAAGAATTTGTTGGTGATATTTTTGGCGGCACACTAAACAATCATCCTGACTTTTTAATTATCGAAAAAGAAGCAGAAAAAAAAGAAATTTCAGTTGATAAGGTTAGAAAAATTAATGATTTTATTAATCAAACTTCAGCCATTTCAAAAGATAAATTTATTTTAATTGATTCGGCTTGTCAGCTTAATAAATCATCTTCAAATGCCATTTTAAAAATTCTCGAAGAACCTCATTCAAATAACTATCTAATTTTAATTTCTCATAATTTAAATCGAATTTTACCAACCATTAGATCGCGCTGCCAAATTCACAAAATTAATGATTTATCTTTTGAGGATTTTAAAAATATTTTACTTAAAAAAAATCCCAGCCTTTCAAATGATCAGGTAAGATTTTTAAGCGAAATTTGCGATAACTCTATTGCTGATGCAATTGAGTTTGAAAAAGAGCTGATAAAGCTTTATAGCGGTTTTTTACAATCTTTAAAAAATCAAAAACTTGATGAGAGTTTTTTAAAAACAATTGCCGATAAAAATTTTTCTTTTTTAATTTTTGAAAGAATTTTTACTTTTTTTGCTAATCGATTAATAAAATTCATTAATAATTTTTCAGTTAATTTCTTTTTTAATGAGGAAGAAATTTTTCTTAAACTAATACAAAAGTTTAAAAGTGATGAAATATTTTTAATAGTTGATGAATCATTATTTTTACTAAACAAAACTATCTCGGTAAATTTAGATAAAAAAACCGCTGTGATAAATATTTTTAATCATTTTTTAAAATAATTATGAATATATATAGCGCAATTGGCTTGATGAGCGGAACCTCGATGGATGGTATCGATTTAGCATTGATTGAAAGCGATGGAAAAAAAATTATTAATCGTAAATTTTTCGAATATCAACCTTACAGCAAAGAATTTAAGCAACGTCTTTCTTACTTGATTTATGATCGCCCTACCCTTGAAGAAATTAAACAAATTGAATTAGAACTAACTAATCTTCACGCTGATTTTGTTAATAATTTTATTGAAAATAAAAGAATAGATCGCAAAAAAATTGATTTAATCGCTTTCCACGGACACACTATTTATCACAATTCAAGTCAAAATATTACCTGGCAAATTGGTAATGCTCATTTATTAAAAAATCAAACCAGAATTAAAGTTGTGGCAGATTTTAGATCTAATGATGTAAGTCTTGGCGGACAAGGTGCGCCGCTAGTTCCAATTTATCATTTTTATCTTTTTGCAAATCAAAAAAAACCTCGCGCGGTTTTAAATATTGGCAGATCGGAAGAGCACA
>CALBSF010000321.1 GCA_937927795.1 uncultured Rickettsiales bacterium | reverse complement strand
GGGTGAGGGTGATTGGTTTAAGATGGCACCAGAGGTTATATAACAACTGATCGCAAAAAAAATCATCCATTAACCCCAATCAAAACTCTTGTTTTTTCCCCGCTGTTGCTTTATTTTTAACCACAATAATTATAATTATTCATTTCCTCTTAAATTCATATGACAGTAAAAAATTTTCTAAATATTGAAAAAATTTTAAAATCTCTTCCTCATAGATATCCGCTTTTATTGGTTGATAAAGTGGTTGATTTTGAGGAAAATAAAAAGATTGTTGCGATTAAAAATGTTACTTTTAATGAGCCACATTTTTTAGGTCATTTTCCAGGGCATCCAGTTATGCCGGGAGTTTTAATTATTGAAGCGATGGCACAGGCCGCAGCTTTAATGGTAACTTGCGCCCCAGGATTTGATGCAGAAAATAAATTGGTTTATTTTATGTCGATAGACTCAGCAAAATTTAGAAAACCAGTGGTTCCTGGCGACGTTTTAGAACTTCACATAGAGGTTATTCAAAATCGTTCTAATGTGTGGAAAATGTCTGGCGTGGCTATAGTTGAAGGGCAAAAAGTTTCCGAAGCACAGTTTTCGGCAATGATTTTTGATAAAGATAAAAAGAAATAAATTTTAGTAAATGATGCAAAAAATTCATGCAACGGCAATAGTTTCTGATTTAGCCAAGATTGGCTTAGGCGTTGAGATTGGAGCATTTTCAATAATTGGCGATAATGTTACAATTGGAGATGGAACTATTATTAAATCTCATGTGGTGATTGATGGCGATGCCGTTATTGGCAAAAACAATACCATTTTTCCTTTTGCTACAATAGGCTTAGAGCCTCAAGATTTAAAATTTAAAGGCGAGAGATCCAAGGTTGTCATTGGTGATAATAATATTATTCGCGAACATGTTACTATTCATTTGGGAACGCAGGACGGGGGAATGATAACCAGAATTGGCAATGATTGTTTGTTTATGGTTGGATCTCACGTTGCCCATGATTGCTCAATTGGAAATCATGTGGTGCTGGCTAATAATGCAACTTTGGCAGGCCATGTAACAGTTGATGATAATGTGATAATTGGCGGCCTTTCTGCGGTTCATCAATTTGTTAGAATCGGCAAAGGAGTGATGATTGGTGGAATGTCTGGCGTTGAGCATGATGTTATTCCTTATGGGCTGGTGATGGGCGAGCGCGCTTCTTTGGCGGGTTTAAATTTAGTTGGAATGAAAAGAAGTAAGTTAGATCGTGAAGATATCAATGATTTAAGACATTTTTTTAAAGAAATATCTCAAAAAGATTTAAATTCTTTTGAGCAAAGAGTTGAAATTTCTGCGCAAAAATTTGATAGCACGGTGGTAAAAGAAGTTTTGGAATTCGTGCGTTTGAAAGGTTCAAGAGCTTTTTGTCAAATTAAAGAAGCTGCCTAAATTAAAAAGCGATATGCGTGAAATTTGCTTAGATATTGAAACTACAGGGCTAGATCCAAAAGATGGTCATAAAATTATTGAAATTGCTTGTGTTGAATTAGTTAATAGAGTTAAGACTGGCAATGTTTTTCATAGCTATGTTAATCCAAGAAGAGATGTTCCAGATGAGGCATTTAGAATTCACGGAATTGCCACCGACTTCCTAAAAGATAAACCAATTTTTGATCACATGGTTCACAAATTTTTAGAATTTGTGAAAGATACAAAAATAGTGATTCATAACGCCGCTTTCGATACTAAATTTATTAATCATGAATTAAGAATTTTAGGTTTAAATGGTCTTAACATGGATAATGTTATTGACTCGCTTACAATGGCAAGAAAGAAATATCCCGGTTCGCCAAATTCTTTAGATGCGCTATGTAGAAGATTTAATATTGATTTATCAAAAAGAACCAAGCATGGAGCGCTTTTAGATACCGAACTTTTGGCTGATGTTTATATAGAATTAACGGGCGGTGCTCAAGGTGGTTTTAATTTTGATGCTGAAAAAAAAGAAGAGAAGGTGGTTACAATTATTGAGGATGTTGAATTTAATCCGGTTAGAAGACAAGTTGCCAAGCGCGAATTTACAGTCTCTAATGATGATTTAATTAAACACAAAGAATTTATTGAAAAAAATATTAAAAATTCTTTGTGGGAGTTTTGATTGGGATTTTTATATCGCGCTTATTTTTATCGCACTTATAGTTGAAAAATTCTTAAAAATAATAATTTAAAAAAATACTAAAAGGAAGCGTCTTTGAAAAAGCATCCAAAAGAACGTCTTTAAAAAAAGCCTTCAAAAGCAACGTCATCCTTGATGCGAGGCACCCGAGGATCTCGCGAGTTTTATCTGCCAAACTTTTAAAGATCCTCGGGTGCTGTGCATCAAGGACGACGGAACTGTTGAATTTAACCTTTAGAACAAATCGGCATTTTAAATAACTTAAATTACTGACGAAGAAATTACCGCAACCACCAAATGAATTTAACCACCATTTTATCAGAAATAATTGAAAAGCAAAAAGATCGATTATGGCTTTTTGTGCCTATTTTACTAGGTTTTGGCGCGGCTTTTTATATCAGTTTTGAAGAACGTTTTTCTGAAAATTATTTATTCTTCTTAACATTATTTTTCGCTTCAGTTTTATTTTCCTACCTTACTCGTTTCTCTTTCAGATCTCTTGCTTTTCTATCAGTTGCAATATTTTTATTTGGCTGTTTTTATACAAATTTTTATCAAAATATTTTCTTAAACCAAACTAAAATTACCGGTAAAGTTTATGTTGACGCGGTTGCAAAAGTTGAATCAATAAAAGAGTTTTATAACCCAAGAACTAAGCTAACAGGCGCCTCTCTACTTCTTACAAATCTAAATTTATATCAAACTGATTTTACTAAAAAACCTGAAGTAAAAAAAATTAAAATTACAAAAAAAAGAAAATCTGAAAAAAAACCAAGTCATTTAAAAAAAAACTGTCATGAGGTAATGGCTTTGTTATTTGATTTGCAAGACTCAAGAGATTCTTTATGTCAAAAGCCAAAAAAAATAAAATCACAAAAAGTAAAAAAATATTCAGCTAAAAAAGTTCATAATAGTTTTGTAAATATTGATGGTTATCAAGATGTAGATCGCAAATTTATGGATTTTTCAAAACATTACCAACAAGTCAAATGGGTTGAAAATAATGGTCGCAAGCAGTTTGTTAATCCGCCGCAGAAAATTTTCATTAGCCTGCCCAAATATTATCATGATTTAAATGTTAATGATTTAATTGCAATTCGAGTTTCTTTAGAAATGCCTGATAAAAGGCAGTTTCCCGATGATTTTGATTTTGGTATTAACGCCAAAGCCCAGAAAATTGGCGCTTATGGATATGGCATGGGAAAAGTAAAAATCTTAAGAAAAGCTCAAATATCTAGTTTAGATCAATATTTTATATCGCTTAGCAGCAGCGCAAAAGAAAGAATTTTAAAAGTTTTAAGCAACGATGAAGCCGCTATTGCCATAGCTTTGCTCGTTGGTGATCAAAATTATATTTCAAAAAATCTAATGATTGATATTAGAAATTCTGGACTAGCACATTTATTGTCAATTTCTGGATTTCACCTATCTTTAATGGCAACAATTTTTCTATTTATAACCAGATTTTTATTATCGCGAAGCGAAAATTTAGCACTTAATTTCGACCTTAAAAAAATTGCCGCAATTGCTGCAATTTTTGCCACTTATTTTTATCTAAAAATCGCCAATTCCCCGCTACCCGCACAGCGATCTTTTTTGATGGTTTTATTTTTTCTAATTTCAATTTTTCTAAGTCAAAAAATAAATGCCAAAAGAGTAGTAATGTCGGCATTATTTTTAATGATTTTAGCTAATCCTTACAATATTTTTAATATTGGCTTTCAGCTCTCATTCCTTGCTATTATTGTGCTTGGCGCATTTTACGATAATTTTTCTAAATTTGTTACCACCGATAGTAAAAATTTTATTATTAAGTTTTTTTATTATTTTTTAGGAATTATTTTAACTTCAATTGCCATTCAAATTGCAATGATTCCGCTATTGATGCATTCCTTTCAAAATATCTCAATTCTTGGATTCATCGCCAATATCTTAGCAATTCCTTTAGCAAGTTTTTTTGTGATGCCACTTGGTTTTTTAGCACTTTTTTTGATGCCAATTTTTTTGGAAAAATATGTTTTATTGTTGATGAAGCCTGGGCTTACAATGATCGCAAAAATCGCTCATTTCGTTGCAAATTTAGATTACTCTTATTTTATCTCGCCGAAGCTTTCTAATGCTGGCTTAATAATCGCTCTAATTGGAATATTTTTAATTTGTTTAAGCAAAGATAAATTAAGAATATTTGGAATTTTATTATTCATATTTTCATTTTTTACCATTTCCTTCAATCACAAACCAAACCTAGCCTTCAGCCGCGACCAAAAGCTTTTTGCAATATATGATGAAAAAGATGGATTAATTATTTCCAAGGAAATTGCAAACGCAAAGCTGAGAGACGCTTGGCTAAAATTTTTCACCGTAAAAGAATATAAAACCTTCGATGATTTTTCCGATGAAGAGCTCAAAACAAAAGGAATTTTATGTGATGAAAAAAAATGCCTAATCAAAAAAAATAAAAATTTTTTGATATTAATAAAAAGAAATGAGCTGTCAGAAATTTGCCAAAATAATTTTGATGTAATAGTTAATTTAACCAGAAAATACGAGCTTCCAGCTTGCGTTGAAGATGATAAAATAAAAATTAATAATTTAGATTTCTATCAAAAAGGCGGCTGGTTTTTTTATTTTTTGGATGACGGGTTGAAGATTAGGAATTCGGGGTAAATTTAAAATCCTTATTTTTGAGTTAGTTTGGTATAATGTGCTGCCGCGTAGGTAGTTTGTGGGATGTGTAAAACAACCCCTCACTTATCCCCCTCAATTTCCTCAAACTTCTTCCAGCCAACTTGCCAATTCGCATTTGACTTCACATTCCCCGACCAGCCGCCAGCTCTTTTTTGGAAAGGATCTACCTTTTCTTGAAAACTTTCCTTCGGTTCTTTTAATTTAACTTCCTTGCTAATTTGATTAGTTAAAACCGCTATTTCAGAATCGATTTTGGATTTTATTTGGGGGTTGAATTTGTTTTTTATGAAGTTGGTGGTGTTTTCGAAAAAATTCATCACATCGCTTGTGGTGAAGTCTCCTGATGATTTTACGTCTCTTGAAATGCTGAGTAATTCGAAATATCTGGCGAAGAGTTCTGATATGAATTGTTCGGGTTTGTAGGCTTTTAGGGCGTCGACCATTAGTCTTTTGATTTCTGCTTTTAGGGTTATTAGCTGAGGATTGCGATCTTTCATGTCAAAGCCGATGGCTTTTCTGAATTCTTCGCCAAGATTGATTTTGCTTTCATATTCTAGTGCGTGAGCCATTTCGTGAGCCATGACGTTGCAGGTCATTTGGCGTAGAATTATTTTTAGTGCTCGCTTATGAAAAAATTTTCCTGAAATTTGGTCGAAAAAACTTTGTTTTTCGGTTAGAAAACAACCTATGTTGGTGTCCCAGCCTTTGATGATTTTTACTTCAAATTTTAGTTCTCCTGCTTTTACTTTGGTTAAAATTAAATCTAAACCATCCTTGAATAATTCTATGCGATATAGGTC
>CALBSF010000320.1 GCA_937927795.1 uncultured Rickettsiales bacterium | reverse complement strand
CTTTCATAAAAAAAGCCGCATTTGATGAGCCCCCGCCAAGACCAGCGCCAACAGGAATGTTTTTTTCTAAATTAATTTCTAAATTTTTATCAATATTAAAATTAGCAATAAAAAAATCTAAAATTTTAATAAATAAATTATCTTCTAAATCAATGAAATTAGCGAATTTGCCAGTAATTTTAATATTATAATTTACCTTCCCCTTACTGTCATCTCGAGCGAAGCGAGAGATCTCTTGCGGATAAGGCTCAAGAGATCTCTCGCTTCGCTCGAGATGACAGTGGAGAGGGATGGTGGCTTTTATTTTTTCACCTCCAAAACATCAAATAAATCAATAAAAGCAAAAACAGATTCTAACTCGTGATAGCCATCGGGGCGCTTAGAAATAATCTTTAAAAATAGATTTATTTTTGCAGGGCATTGAAATTTCATTTCTTGCTTTTGAAAATAATAAACAAACCAAAAATAATTAAAGGCAGCGATAAAAATTGTCCCATAGTTATGTCTGCAAATAAAAACCCGATTTGGGCAT
Source organism: uncultured Rickettsiales bacterium (assembly GCA_937927795.1). GTDB lineage: Bacteria > Pseudomonadota > Alphaproteobacteria > Rickettsiales > UBA1997 > UBA2645. Next base: position 1,364 of record CALBSF010000320.1, on the reverse strand, counting down.
CAGGTTCGCGGAAATTTTCGATTAAAATTCTAAAAGAGCCGTAAAGAACCAAGAAAAGACCACTTAAAAAGCCGGTTCTATTTTTTAGATTAGTAAATTGATAAAGGCAAAATAAAATTATGAAACTTACAATGCCTTCCAAAAACGCTTCATATAGCTGGCTTGGATGACGAGGAAGCCCGTCAGAGTTTGGAAAAATTACGCCATAATTACCATTTGTTAAGCGACCATAAAGTTCTAAATTAATAAAATTAGCGATTCTGCCAAAAAATAAGCCAACAGGAGCTGTAACTGCTAAGGCGTCAGTAAGTTTAAGAAAGTTAATTTTATATTTTTTGGAAAATAAAAACATTCCCAAAATAGAGCCTAAAAGCCCGCCATGAAAGGACATCCCGCCATGCCAGAAAGCAAAAATTTCTAATGGATTGGTTAAAAAATAAAAGGGATTATAAAATAAAACATAGCCGAACCTGCCGCCAATTAATATTGAAAGCACTGCCCACATCAACCAGTCATCATAAGCAGCTTGCGACATTATTTTATGTTTTTCATTGCATTTTTTGATCCAAAATAATGTAAATAAAATTCCAAAAATATAGGCTAAAGAATACCAGCGAATAGCCAGCGGCCCTATAGATAATGCTATTGGATTTAGATTAGGAAGAGTGATTAATAAATTCATTAATTTCTGGCTTTATAATTTGAAATTCCTTGATCTGGAATAAAAAGATCTTTTGGCTCGGGCGATGTTTGAAAGAATATATCAATTGGAATTCCGCCTCTTGGATACCAATATCCGCCAATTCTTAGCCATTTTGGTTTGATTAAACTAATAATGTCTTTAGCAATTTGAATGGTACAATCTTCGTGAAAAGCACCATGATTACGGTAAGAAAATAAATAAAGTTTTAAAGATTTGCTTTCCACAATTAATTTATTTGGAACATAATCAATAACCAAGTGAGCAAAATCAGGCTGTGAGGTAATTGGACAAATAGAGGTAAATTCTGGGCAGGAGAATCTTATAGCATAATCAATATCTGGGTGGGGATTAGCAACTTTTTCCAGAATTTTAATGCTCGGATTATCCATCTGATATTTTGTTTTACTGCCTAAAGCTTTAGTTTGATAAGTTTTTTTCATATTTTATTGCCAAATTCATTCAAAAAATTTTGCAAATCTTCCACGCTCAGCGAGCCCAGTCTTAAAATTTCAATTTTCAATTGATGAAGACATTCCAACGCCTCTCGCAAAGAAACCAGCCCATGTCGGGTATAGATCGGGGCCATCTCTGGCTTGTCTTCTAGATGAGCGGTCTCTATCGCCGCGCGGATGAGCTTGCGCAGATAGCGGGAATTGATATC
>CALBSF010000319.1 GCA_937927795.1 uncultured Rickettsiales bacterium | reverse complement strand
TTTCTAACCGTGTGTAAATAATGCGGCTGCTTTGGATTGGTTTCTATTTTTCTTCTAAGGCGAGTAATTTGCACATCAATACTTCTTTCATCAATATCGCCGCACATTTCAGATAATTTTTCTCTTAAAACCACGTTACCTTTTTCTTTGCATAAAATATTTAAAATCTTTGCTTCTCCTTCAGTAACATGAACGAATTCATCACCTTTTTTTAAGCGCAAATCATTAAATCCAAAAGTAAAATCACCAAATTTACAAGAATTTTCAGATTTTTGATTGCCGCCTTGATAATTTAAAACATTATTGATTCTAAGCAGCAACTCTTTGGGCTCAAATGGCTTTGCTAGATAATCATTAGCACCAACTTCCAAACCTCTAATACGGTCATCAGCGCTACCTCTTGCGGTGAGCATAATAATTGGGGTTTTATTATTTTTGCGAAGCTCGCTTGTAAAATCAACACCATTTTCAACCGGCAACATCACATCAACTATTAGCAAATCAAAGATGGTATTTTTGATTAATTCTTTAGCTTCTGCTGTGTCTTTAACTAAAAAAACCGTAAAATTATTTTCTTCCAAGAAGCGGCCCAAGAGAGACCTAAGGCGAGTATCATCGTCAATTACCAAAATTCTGGCTTTGCTTGTCATATCTAATAATAATTGTTAAAAAAGCCAAACTCATGAGATCTATGATGCTTTGCATCAATGATGACGAGCGCGATTAAAATATTTCCTACCTAAAATTAACAGTTAGACGATTTAGCTATTTCGTCAAACTTTTTTAATTTAGTTAAAAGTCTTTCTAAGTTATCTAATCTAACCATGCAAGGTCCATCTGATGGCGCGTTATCTGGGTCTTGGTGAACTTCCATAAATACTGCCGCAACCCCAACTGCAACTGCTGCAGATGCTAAAGTTTCAACAAATTCTCTTTGACCACCACTAGCGCCGCCAAGCCCTCCAGGCTGTTGAACTGAGTGAGTTGCATCAAACACCACTGGACATCCAGTTTTGGCCATGATTGGCAGACTTCTCATGTCAGAAACTAAAGTGTTGTAACCAAAACTTGCGCCTCTTTCGGTTAATAATAAATTTTTATTACCAAAATAATCCATTTTTTTAACTATGTTTGCCGCATCCCAAGGTGCTAAAAATTGACCTTTTTTAACATTAATAACTTTACCAGTTTTTGCTGCCGCTTCTAGTAAATCAGTTTGGCGACATAAAAATGCTGGAATTTGCAAAATATCAACTTCTGGTGCAGCGCCAAGCAATTTACATTGTTCTTCATTATGAACATCAGTTAAAATTGGACAGCCAAATTCTTTTTTTATCGCTGCAAAAATTGGCATGGTATTTTCCAGTCCCATCCCTCTTTTTCCATCCACGCTAGAGCGGTTAGCCTTATCAAAAGATGATTTATAAATAAGATCGATTTTTAATTTATCACAAATCTTTTTAACATTTTGAGCAATCATCAAAGCATGATCTTTTGACTCAACTTGACATGGACCCGCAATCAAAACAAATGGTAAATTGTTTGATATTTTTACATTATTTGCCAAAACTAAACGCATTTTAAAAAACCTCTAAATTCAATTGAAAATCTAAGAATATCTGATTACTCTCACATTAGACTACACATATTATATAATACCCTTAAGTCTTTTTTCAAACTCTTTATTAAAAAATAAGTCAATGTTTGCCAAGCCAATAAATATGATTCTGGTTTATATCGTAACAATTTTTAATGTTATGATTTTGGCATCGCCAATAGTTGCAGTGGTTGCGCCACTTCTTGAGATAAGAGATAACACCATAATAATAGAATATGATACTTTTCAAAAAATTAAGCTAGCATTCTTTTTGATGGCGTTTTTAGTAAGCTCGATGATGTTATTTTATTTGATATTAGATTTTTTATTCGGACTTTCCTTAAGGTCTTCCTTAAAAAATTGTCAGCGTTTTGAAAAAAATAAAGATTATGATTTTTTAGCAAATATTTTTGATCAAGTAAAAGATAAATTTAATGAAAAAAGAGTAAAATTATATATTAAAAACTCTAATGAAATTAATGCTTTTGCAGTAAGTAGTTTGGGTGGAAAAGCAATAGTTTTAACTTCGGGATTAATTAATCATTATTTAAAATATTGCACTGATTCCAAGCAATTTTTATATGCACTGCGCAGCATCATGGGCCATGAAATGTCGCATTTAATCAATAAGGATTTTTTGCCAAGTTTTTTAATTATCAGCAACCAAAAAGTAACCAACTTTTCATCAAGTCTTTTATATTCAGCATTTAAAATGACTTCCAGAATTATGGGCTCAATTCCTTATGGCGGAAAATTTGCATCACATACTATGGATAAAACTTACTCCGCGCTTAATTTACTAATTACCTTTTTTAATCGCTTCGTGGTTTATAGTGTTTATGAATTCTTGAGAAAATTTATTTCAAGATCAATTGAATATCGCTGCGATAATCAATCAGCTAAAGCTTTTGGTGGCGGAAATATGGCTTTTGCCCTTTCGATGCTTGGTGATAGCGGATATTTTACTTTATTTTCAACTCATCCTCGAACCAAAGCTAGAGTAAAGAAAGTTCAAGATATTAAAATTTCTGACAAAATAATTAGACCAAAATTCTTTGATTCTTTAGCAAATTATTTATCACTATTATTTTTGGTGGTGATTTGCGCATATTTTGCCAAACAAGCCCGCATTGATGTTATGGCTCATGAATTTATTAAAAATCATGAAATAATTCACCGCAAAATTTCAACTTTATGGAATTTAATTTCAAAGTTTTTTTAGATGAAAAATTTCTCTACTATTGCTCAATTAATTTTATATCAAGCTTCCAATTTCAACAATCCAAGCACTCTTAATTTCAACAATGAATCAATTTCAAATCAAGAATTTTTTAATCAAGCGCTCTATTTTGCTTGCGGCTTAAAAGAGATTGGATTTAAAGAAAAACAAACTTTTGCTATTATTGCAAATACCAATCCAACTTGGCTAATAGTTGATTTTGGCGCGATTTTAGCCGGCGCAATCACTGTTCCAATTTTTCATAACATTTCTAAAGAAAATTTAGAATTTGAAATAAAAGATGCTGATGTGCAATTTTTATTTACTGATAATGATGATATTTTTAGCGCCAGCTCTGATTTAGTAAGAATCAATAAAGACTCTTTAAAAGAATTAATTTTACTTGGAAAAAAAGCGTTTGAAGAAAAAAAATATGATTTAGAAAAATTAATAAACGAGATTAAACCCGAAGATTTAGCAACAATAATTTACACTTCTGGAAGCACTGGAAAGCCTAAGGGAGTTGAGCTAACTCACAAAAATTTAGTTTCTCAAATCAAAGGAACTGCCGAAATTTTTCCTTTAAATAAAAATTTTGATGTAGCCTTATCTTTCTTGCCACTAGCCCATATTTTTGAAAGAATGGTGATGATGTTTTATATTTCTCAAGGAATCACTATTCATTTTTGTGATGATGTAAAAAATCTTAGCGAATTACTAAAAAAAATTCGCCCTACCCTTATGACATCAGTTCCTAGGATGCTAGAAAAAGTTTTTGCTAAAATTGAAGATTCTGCAAAACAAAAAAAATCTTTGCAAAAATTTTTAGCATCTAAAGCAATTTCTCGCGCCTTAAATAAAGATGTTTTAACCAAAGAAACTTTACTCGATAAATTTTTTGATTTTTTAATTTATGAAAAATTTCGCTTAGCTTTAGGTGGAAAAATGAGAATGATAATTTGTGGCGGAGCTGCGCTCTCTGAAGGGATGGAAAGATTTTATCGCAATATTAAAATTAATATATTTTGTGGCTATGGCCTTACCGAAACTTCACCGGTAATTGCAGTTAATCACAGCAAAGCTCAAAAATTTGGCACGGTTGGCAAAGCATTTCCAGGCGTAAATGTAAAAGTAAATTCTGATATGGAGCTGCTTGTATCTGGAGAAAATATCATGCAAGGCTATCACAATAATCCACAAAAAACCGCCGAAACAATGGATGATGGCTGGTTTAAAACCGGAGATTTAGCAAAAATAGATAATGAAGGCTTTGTAAAAATAATCGGTCGCAAAAAAGAATTATTTAAAACTGCCAATGGTAAATATGTGGCGCCAAATCCAATTGAACAAAAATTAATTCAAGAGCTTGGTTTTTTAATTGGCGCAATAATTATTGCTGAGGGTAAAAAATTTGTTTCTTGCTTATTATTTCCTGATTTTGAAATTTTAGAAAAATTTAAAAATCGCTTAAATTGCTCAAAATTATCAAGTGAAGAATTCTTAAAATCAGAGCAATTACAAAAATTTGTTCAGGGTAAAATCGATCAAATAAATAAAAATCTCGATCATTGGCAAAAATTACAAAAATTTCATGTTGTTTTAGAGGCAATATCGATAAATTCTGGCGAAATTACGCCTTCTATGAAGCTAAAGCGCAATATTTTAGAAGAAAAATATAAGGATGTTATTGATGGTTTTTATAACTATAGCATATCCCTAAACGATTGACACTTTTTAACAAAAAGATTTTATCTTTT
>CALBSF010000318.1 GCA_937927795.1 uncultured Rickettsiales bacterium | reverse complement strand
GCTCAATATCTTTGCCGATAATGATTTTTATTGGCTTTAAGCCTATTAAATCAATAATTTTTTTAGCAAAAATTTCACGATTTTTTTGATCTAAATCATATTCGCGAATAATTATTGATGAATTTTCTGGTAGTTTTGCTATGATTTTAGCGAAATCTTCAACCTTTTTTCTGTCGGTAAAAAAAACAGGAGGTTTTAAAAAAGAATGAAATATATCCATGAAAAATAATTTATTTTTAATAAATCAACAAATTAAAAATGCTTGTAAATTATATAGGCAAGATGCTTTGACAGTCAACTTAATTGCGGTTTCTAAGACTATTGGTCAAGATAAAATAATTGAGGCAATTAATTTGGGCTGTAATAATTTTGGTGAAAATTATATTAAAGAAGCGAAGGAAAAATGGGTTAAAATTAAAGAAATATTTCCTAATATTAAACTAAATTTTATTGGTCATTTACAAAGCAATAAAGCCTTGGAGGCGGTTGAATTGTTTGATGCGATACATACTATAGATAGTAAAAAATTAGCTTTAGAAATAAAAAAAGCGGCGCAAAAATTAAATAAAAATCCAGAAATTTTTATCCAGGTTAATATTGGGCAAGAAGAGCAAAAAGGCGGCGTTGCTCTAGATGAATTGGATGAATTAATCAATTTTACAAAAAACGAATGTGGATTAAATTTGGTTGGATTGATGTGTATTCCACCCTCCAGTGAAGTGGCTTCGCCATATTTTGCGCTTTTATCAAAATTATCTAAAAAATATAATTTAAAAAGATTGTCAATGGGAATGAGTGGCGATTTTGCTGATGCAATAGCGCTTGGTGCAACTGATATTAGAATTGGAACTGCGATTTTTGGTAGTAGAATTGGTGTGCCCTAGACGATTCGAACGTCTGACCTACAGCTTAGAAGGCTGTTGCTCTATCCAGCTGAGCTAAGGGCACATAAAGCTGGGGTAAGGCATGCATTATATAAAAACTATCAATAAAATCAACCAAATATTGCAAAATCTGTTTTGGTTGTTTAAAATCTGATGATTATCACCAAATGGATATCGTTTGATTGTCTTAAAAAATGGATTGCCGCGCTTCGCTCGCAATGACGGAGTTTCGCATTTAGAGGCTCCGTCATAGTTTCGCATTTAGAGCTTTGTCATGGTTTTTTATTTGGAGCTCCGTCATTGCGAGC
>CALBSF010000317.1 GCA_937927795.1 uncultured Rickettsiales bacterium | reverse complement strand
GACGATGCGAATCGTGCTTTGATGGGTTCGAACATGCAACGCCAAGCGGTTCCTTTGCTTCGTCCAGATGCTCCTTTAGTTGGAACTGGTATGGAGTCAGTTATTGCAACTGATTCTGGCGCGGCAATTAGAGCCAAAAGAGCGGGCGTGGTTAAATTTGTTGATGCATCAAAAATTATTATTGAATCAATTGAAGATGAAATTCCTCAAGTTGATATTTATAATTTGTTTAAATATAAAAGAACCAACCAAGATACTTGTGTAAATCAAAGACCGGTTGTTGATGTTAATCAAAAAGTAAAAGCTAATCAAATTATCTCTGATGGATGTAGTGTTTCTAAGGGAGAAGTTGCTTTGGGTAAAAACGTTAGAGTTGCCTTCATGCCTTGGAATGGCTATAACTTTGAAGACTCTATCATTATCTCAGAAAAACTTTTAGCCGAAGATACTTTTACCTCAATTCACATTGAAGAGCTTGAAGTAGTTGCTCGTGATACTCGTTTAGGGCCCGAAGAGATTACTCGCGACATTCCAAATGTGAGCGAAGAAATTTTGGTTAAGCTTGACGAAGAAGGTATTATTCACATTGGAGCGGAAGTTAATCCAGGAGATTTATTAGTTGGTAAAACCACTCCAAAAAGTGAATCACCAATGACTCCAGAAGAAAAATTATTAAAAGTAATTTTTGGTGAAAAAGCTTCTGACGTTAAAGATTCTTCTTTATATGCATCTGCTGGAATTAGCGGAACTGTAGTTGACGTTAAGGTTTTCTCACGCAGAGGTGTGGAAAAAGACGAGCGTTCAATTTACATTGAAATGCAGCAAATTGAAGATTTAGCTAAACGCAAAAATCTAAAAATTTCTTTCTTAGAAAGTTCTCTAAAAGACGCTCTAGTAAGACTTTTTGCTGGTAAAAAACTCATCAATAATCTAGATAAATTGAAAGCAAAATCAGTTCTTGAAAAAGAAGAATTGGTGGAAATTTCAAAAAATCTTTTGACCAAAATTGTAGTTGACGACGCAAAAGCAATGGATAAAGCTGAAAAGCTTATCAAGTCTCACAATAAACAAGTTACTGATATTGACAAAGAATTTAACGATAAAGTTGTTAGAATTAAATCTGGCGATGAGCTTGGTCAAGGTATATTGAAAATTGTTAAGATTTATATTGCTTCAAAATATCGCTTACAGCCAGGTGATAAAATGGCGGGTCGTCACGGTAACAAGGGTGTTGTTTCTAAAATTGCGCCAATTGAAGATATGCCTTATTCTGAAGATGGAGAGCCGGTTGATATCGTGCTTAACCCACTGGGCGTTCCTTCTCGTATGAATATTGGTCAAATTCTTGAAACGCATCTAGGTCTTGCATCTAAAGAGTTGGGTAAGAAAATTTCTAGCTTGCTAGAAAAAGTTGCCAAAGAAAAATCTAAATTTATCAAAGAATTAAAAGATAAACTTTTGGAAATTTATACTGCAGACGAAGAAATTAGCCAAATTAATGCTATGAATGATGAAGAGTTAATTACTTTTGCTTCTAGTATTAAAAATGGCGTTCCTTTTGCAACTGGAACTTTTGAAGGCGCTAAAGAAGCTTATATTACTAGGCTTCTTGAAGTTGCTGGAATGGAATCTTCTGGGCAAATGCAGTTAGTTGATGGAAAAACCGGAACGAAATTCGATCGTAAAGTAACGGTTGGATATATTTATATGTTGAAACTGCATCACTTGGTTGATGATAAGATTCACGCTCGTTCAATTGGACCATACAGCTTAATTACTCAACAGCCTCTCGGCGGTAAATCACACTTCGGTGGTCAAAGATTCGGTGAGATGGAATGTTGGGCTCTGCAAGCTTACGGTGCAGCTTATACATTACAAGAAATGTTGACAGTTAAATCTGACGATGTGGTTGGTAGAATTAAAATTTACGAATCTATCATCCAAGGAAATCAAAACTTCAACTGCAGCATTCCTGAATCATTTAATGTTATGATTAAAGAGGTTCGCTCTTTAGGTCTAAACATTGAATTGATAGAGAAATAGAAAAAGTGCTTAAAAGAGCTTAAATGCTTGAGTTTTTGAGGGTTTTAGCCCAAATTTCAAGCATTTAAGCGCCTATTTAATAATAAGTTAAATAAAAACAAAACACATGTCATTAACAGGAACTTCTTCTCACGGTCTTTTAAGTCTAACTTCGAATAGCTCGGTTGACTTGCTTGATTTTAATGCGATTAAAATTTCAATCGCAGATCCTGACAAAATAAGATCTTGGTCTTTTGGCGAAGTAACTAAGCCAGAAACCATCAATTACAGAACTTTTAAACCAGAAAGAGATGGTTTGTTTTGCGCTAGAATTTTCGGACCAATCAAAGATTATGAATGTCTGTGCGGAAAATATAAAAGAATAAAATATAAAGGAATAGTTTGTGAAAAATGCGGCGTGGAAGTTACTTCCTCTAAAGTTCGTCGCGACAGAATGGGTCACATCGAACTTGCGGCGCCAATCGCTCATATTTGGTTTTTAAAATCTTTACCATCAAGAATTAGCACCATGCTAGGTGTTACTTTAAAATCAGTTGAAAAAGTTATTTATTTTGAATCTTACGTTGTTACTGATGGTTTAATGTCTCCTTTAAAAGAAGGTGAAATTTTAAGTGAAGATGAATATCAAAAAGCTCAAGAAGAGCATGGATATGGCAGCTTTGTGGCTGAAATGGGCGCGCAAGCAATTCAAACTTTATTAAGCAAATTTGATTTAAAACAAATACAACATGATCTTCGCGAAGATCTTCGCAGTCAAACTTCTGATCTTAAAAAAGAAAAAATTATCAAAAGATTAAAATTGGTTGAGCAATTTCTTGAATCTGGAAATAAACCAGAACACATGATAATGACAGTTCTGCCAATTATTCCACCTGACATTCGTCCTCTTGTTATGCTTGATGGTGGTCGTTTTGCTACTTCTGATTTAAACGAACTTTATCGCAGAGTAATTAACCGTAATAATCGTTTAAAAAGACTTTTAGAGCTTGGCGCTCCAGACATTATCGTTAAAAACGAAAAAAGAATGTTGCAAGAATCAGTTGATGCCTTGCTTGACAATGGCAGATCTGGTGCGATTGTAAAAAATTCTAACAAAAAACCTTTTAAATCTTTGAGCGACATGCTTAAAGGAAAGCAAGGTCGTTTCCGTCAAAACTTACTTGGTAAGCGTGTTGACTATTCGGGAAGAAGTGTGATTGTGGTTGGTCCAGAATTAAAACTTCACCAATGTGGTTTGCCGAAAAAAATGGCTTTAGAATTGTTTAAGCCTTTCATTTATTCAAAATTAGAGCTTTACGGAAAATCTCCTTCGATCAAAGTTTCTAAAAAAATGGTTGAAGCTGAAAGACCAGAAGTTTGGGACATTTTAGATGAAGTAATTAAAGAACATCCAGTTCTTCTAAACCGTGCACCAACATTACATAGACTTGGTATTCAAGCTTTTGAACCGGTTTTAACTGAAGGAAAAGCAATTCAGCTTCATCCACTAGTTTGCGCCGCTTTCAACGCCGACTTTGACGGTGACCAAATGGCTGTTCACGTTCCACTTTCAATTGAAGCGCAAGTTGAAGCTCGCGCTTTAATGATGTCAACTAACAACATTTTAAGTCCTGCTAACGGAAAGCCTATTATCGTGCCTTCACAAGATATTATTCTTGGTCTTTACTACATGACTATGGAAGGCAAGGATTTTGCTAAAGAAAAAGCTCGTCCAATTGCTGATGATTATGAATTAGAGCACGCTTTACACAATAAAGTAATTAGCTTGCATGATAAAATTCTTTATCGTTTTTCTTTAAGAGATGAAAATGATGAAAGAGTTTACAAAAAAGCCGAAACTACTGCTGGCCGCGTTGCGGTATATAACATTTTGCCAAATTTAATGAAAGGCAAATTTGATGTTGTAAATAAAGCAATGACCAAAAAAGCGGTTACCAATCTTATCGATACGGTTTATCGTAACTGTGGTCAAAAAGAAACGGTGATGTTCTGTGATCGCGCTATGGCTTTAGGCTTTAAAAACGCTTGCTACGCTGGAATTTCAATCGGCAAAGACGATATGATTATTCCTCAAAGCAAAAAACAACATGTTGCTGAATCTTTGGATCGCGTTAAAAAACTTGAAAAACAATATCGCGACGGTTTGATTACAACTGGTGAAAGATATAACAAGGTTGTCGATGAATGGACTCACTGCACTGACAAAATTTCTCGCGAAATGATGAGCGCAATTTCAACTTACAGCACTCCAGCTACTGCCAATTCAATTTTCATGATGGCTGATTCTGGTGCGAGAGGTTCTGAAAGTCAAATCAAGCAGGTTGCGGGTATGAGGGGTTTGATGGCTAAACCATCTGGTGAAATTATCGAAACTCCAATTATTTCAAACTTTAAAGAAGGCTTAAGTGTTCTTGAATATTTCATTTCAGCTCACGGTGCTCGTAAAGGTTTGGCGGATACGGCTCTTAAAACAGCTAACTCTGGTTATTTAACCAGAAGATTGGTGGATGTTTCTCAAGATTGTATCGTTATTGAAGAAGATTGTGGAACTGATGAAGGAATTATTCTGGAATCTGTGGTTGATGATGGTCGCACAGTTTCTGCTCTTTCTGATCAAGCTTTAGGACGCGTTCCTTTGGAAGATGTAAAAACTGTTGATGGAAAAACAGTTGTTGTTAAAGCTGGAGTTATGATTGACGAGGCTTTGGCTGAAAAGATTGAAAAATCTGATGTTAAGGTTATTAGAGCTAGATCAGCTTTGACTTGCAAAACTAAAGACGGCGTTTGCGTTAAATGTTATGGAAGAGACCTTTCTACTGGTAATATCGTTAGTATCGGCGAAGCTGTTGGGGTTGTTGCTGCTCAATCAATTGGTGAGCCGGGAACTCAGCTTACAATGAGAACTTTCCACATTGGTGGTGCCGCTCAAAAAAGTGCGGAACAATCATCAATTTCTGCAGTTTCTGATGGTAAAGTTAAATTTAATGACAAGGGTACGCTTATTGATCGCAATGGTAAAATCGTGGTTATTAGCCGTAACTCAGAAATTACTTTACTTGATCATAATCAAGTTGAGATTCATAGTTATAAATTGCCTTATGGTGCGATAATCACTCATAAAAATGGCGAGCAAGTTAAAAAAGGCGATCATTTAGCTGAATGGGATCCTTACAACATTCCAGTTGTTGTTGAAAACTCTGGTGTGATTAAATATAACGATTTAAGTGACGGCGTTTCTCTTCGTGAGAAAATCGACGAAACTAGCGGCGTTTCAAGTAAGATTGTTATTGATTGGAAGCAATATAGTAAACAAGATTTAAAACCAAGAATTTCTATTACCAACAATAATGACGCGGTTTTAAAGGAATATTCACTTTCAATAAACACTATTATCGGCGTTTCTAATGGCGATGAAGTTAAGGCGGGTGATGTTATTGCTAGAATTCCAAAAGAATCTTCTAAAACTCGTGATATTACGGGTGGTCTTCCGCGCGTGGCTGAGTTATTTGAAGCTCGTAAGCCGAAAAATGCTGCCATCATGAGTGAAATTGATGGTAAAATTGAGTTTGGTAAAGATTACAAAACCAAGCGTAGAATTTTGGTAAGATCAGAAAATGCTGATGAAGAGCCAATTGAATATACGGTTTCAAAAGTGAAGCACTTATTCGTTGGTGAAGGTGATTTTGTAAAAAGAGGCGATGTGCTTGTTGACGGAAATTTAGTTCCTCACGACATCTTGAAAATCCTTGGAATGCAAGCTTTTGTGAACTACATGGTTAATGAAGTGCAAAAAGTTTATCGTATGCAAGGCGTTAAAATTGATGATAAGCATATCGAAGTAATTTTAAGCATGATGCTTAGAAGAGTTGAGGTTAGAGATTCTGGCGATACTACTTTATTGGTTGGAGAATATGTTGATCGTGATGTATTTGAAGAAATCAATATCAAAATGATCGCTGATAAAATGACTCCAGCTAAGTCTTCTCCAGTTTTACTTGGGATTACTAAAGCTTCTCTACAAACTAAATCATTTATTTCTGCGGCTTCTTTCCAAGAAACCACTAGAGTTTTAACTGATTCTGCTATTCATGGCAGATTCGACAATCTAAAAGGATTGAAAGAAAATATTATTGTTGGTCGTTTGATTCCTGCGGGAACTGGCTTGATTGCTGGTAAATATCGTAAAGCCGCAATGGAAAAAGCTGCCGCTGAATCAGCATCATAGTTAAGATTTCTTTAGAGACGTAAGGTTCGCCCCCGTCTCTAAAGTTGCATCATTATTAAATGTGGTCGTTATACCAAACTAACTATCTGTTGATAGCAAATTCCCGTCATTGCGAGCGAAGCGTGGCAATCCATATTGACGTAGATCGGAAGAGCGTCGTGTAGGGAA
>CALBSF010000316.1 GCA_937927795.1 uncultured Rickettsiales bacterium | reverse complement strand
TAAATAATGAAGAAGAAATGGTTTTAGATCTTGATAATCAAAGAAAAGAAGCATTTGCAACTTATAAAAAAATCGCTGCAAAATTAAGTGAAAAAAGAAAAAAATCGGCAGAAATTTTATCTAAAAAAGTTGAAGAAGAATTAAAATTTTTGAAAATGGAAAGTGCAAAATTTTTAGTTGAAGTTAAAAATTTTGATGAAGAAAGCTACTCTTTAAAGGGCTGTAATGAAGTTAAATTTAGAGCTTCTTTAAATAAAAATGCATTTGATGATATTGCTAAAATTGCTTCGGGCGGCGAATTATCGCGCTTTATGCTTGCTTTAAAAGTTGCACTAATTGATGTAAAATCTGTACCAACAATGATTTTTGATGAAATTGATACTGGAATTGGCGGAAGCACAGCTGATGCGGTTGGAAAGCGCTTAAAAGCCTTATCTAAAAATTTACAAATTTTAGTTGTAACTCATCAACCGCAAATTGCTGCAAAAGCTGATTTACATTTTAAAATTAGTAAATCTTCGCAAAATGAGAAAGTTAAAACTACAATTGAAAACTTAAATCAAGAAAATCGCAGGCTCGAAATTGCTAGGATGCTTTCTGGAGAAAATATTAGTAAAGAAGCAATTGCAGCAGCGAGCAATTTAATTGAAGAAGGTGCTTGATAATACTTGAATTAAAAAAAATTTTTTTTAAGGTTTAAGAATATAAAACCCAAAACAAATAGAAAAAAACAATGGAAGATAATCCTTTTGCCAGAAATCTGCGAAATTTTGCTATAATAACTTTTCTTATAGTTCTTGTTTTAGCATTATGTTTTTATGTAACCGGAACCCTTGTTCTTGTTAGCATCAACGGCAAATTGGATGTAATAAAATCTTATTCAGAAAAAACACTTCCAAATCAATTTGTTTATCTTTATAACGCACTTGTATCTTATTGGAAATTTTACTTTAAAAATTCAGAAATACTTGGCGATGGCGCTTACAATTACTTTTCCACCAAATTACTAATTTTGACTTTCTTACCTTATGGAATTTTAGCCATCATTGGATGGATTTTTAGAGCGCCATTAATGGATTGGCGTCCTTTTAAAAAACCAGAATCAGTTCATGGAGACGCCAAATGGGCATCTTCTAGGGAAATTAAAAAAATGGGACTTCGCTCAAAACACGGCGTTTTACTTGGTCAATATCAAAAAAAGTTTTTGGTTGCAGACGGTTATCAACATATTTTATTATTTGCTCCAACTGGTTCTGGTAAGGGTGTGGGCTTCGTGGTTCCAAATTTATTATTTTGGAAAGAATCGGTAATTGTTCATGATATTAAATTGGAAAACTATGAAACAACTTCTGGCTGGAGAAGAAAAGAATTAAATCAAAAGGTTATTTTGTGGAACCCGGCTGATCCTGATGGAATTTCGCATTGCTACAATCCAATGGATTGGATTAGTAAAAAACCTGGAAAAATGGTGGATGATGTGCAGAAAATTTGCAACTTTCTTCTACCTGAACAAGAATTTTGGCAAAATGAGGCGCGCGCTCTGCTTACTGGGGTTATGCTTTATTTAGTTGCCGCAGAAGATAAGCCAGCAACCCTTGGAGAGGTAGTTAGAACTTTAAGAAATGATGATGTGGTTTATAATTTGGCAGTAGTTCTTGATACTATGGGCAAAAAAATTCACCCTGTTTCTTATATGAACATCGCTTCTTATTTGCAAAAACCAGATAAAGAAAGAGGCTCTGTAACATCAACAGCCAACTCTTCTTTGGAGTTATGGGCGAACCCACTTGTTGATGCTACAACTGCAACTAGTGATTTTAATTTGCATGAAT
>CALBSF010000315.1 GCA_937927795.1 uncultured Rickettsiales bacterium | reverse complement strand
GATTTTTTTATCTCTTTTAATTCAAGATAATTTTCTAATTTCTCACTTGCCAAATTATTATTTTTACAAGCCTCAATTGCTTCTTTTGAAGAATCAACAAAAGTTACTGATTTTGCGCCGCCCTTTAAAGCGTTAAAACCAAATCCGCCTAGGTAACAAAAGGCGTCGAGAACTTCTGCATCTTTAGAAATTGTGGAAATAAATTCACGGTTTAATCTTTGATCAAAAAACCAGCCAGTTTTTTGACCTTGTAAAATATCAATTGAAAATTTTATATCATTTTCTTCGATTAAAATTTTATCAGAAATTTCACCTTTTACAATTTTTGTGTAAAGCTCTAAACCTTCATATCTTCTGCTGTCAACATCATTTTTAAAAATAATTTTAGCGTCGGGAAATATTTTTGTTAAAGCTGATATTAAAATTTCAGATAATTCTTCCATGCCAGCAGTTGAAATTTGACAGGCAAAAACATCATCAAACCTATCAATTACAAGACCTGGTAAAAAATCAGCTTCAGAGTGAATTAAGCGATAAAATGGTTTGTTAAAGAATTTTTCTCTTAAATTTTTTGCTGCTAAAATTTTTTCAACAAAAAAATCTTCATTGATTTTTTCATCTAAATTGTAAGTTAAAATTCTCGCCGAAATAAGACTTGCAGGGTTGAAATAGGCGAGGGCAAAGCCTTCGTCTTTTTTAATTACCACTTTAACAATTGTGCCTTTTTTTAAAGCCTTGATTGCAGCAAAATTTTCAATTTCATTAGAGTAAATCCAAGGATGTCCTTTAACAATTCTAATTTCAGCGCCTTTTTTTATTCTTAAATTTTCCATTTTTTTTAAATTTGGGTTATGAGTTTTTTTACAGGGTATCCAAATTCAGCGCCTAGAATCATCCTTAAGCTTGTCGAAGGATGATTCTAGGCGCAATTTTGAATATCTTCTTATGTTTTGGCATATTTAAAATTAAAAGGGGTCAGACCCCTTTTAATTAATTTTGATGCATTTAATAAATTGGAAATTCTTCACATAGTTTTTTAACTTGTGCTTTAGTTTGCTCAGTTAACGCTTTATTTCCTTCTTCGCCATTTTTAACGAATCCTTCTAAAACATCGCAAATCATATTGCCAATTTTTTCGAATTCTTTTTCTTTGAAGCCGCGAGTCGTTCCAGCCGCGGT
The DNA here is from genome assembly GCA_937927795.1 of uncultured Rickettsiales bacterium. GTDB lineage: Bacteria > Pseudomonadota > Alphaproteobacteria > Rickettsiales > UBA1997 > UBA2645. The sequence continues at coordinate 1,191 of CALBSF010000315.1, read as the reverse complement.
TCCAAAGCGAAGGCCGGAAGTTACAAATGGACTTCTTGGATCATTTGGAATTGCGTTTTTATTGCAAGTAAGGCCGGCATGCTCTAAAACTTGCTCAGCTTCTTTACCAGTTAAGGTTTCAAGTGGCGTTAAATCAACCACCATTAAATGGCAATCTGTGCCACCAGTGGTGATTTTTAATCCTCTTTTGATCAAAGTTTGCGCTAAAATTTTAGAATTAGCCACAACTTGTTTGATATAGTTTTTAAATTCTGGTTGCAAAGCTTCGCCAAAAGCAACGGCTTTAGCAGCAATTACATGCATTAAAGGTCCGCCTTGAAGGCCTGGAAATACTGCAGAGTTAATTTTTTTAGCTAATTCTTCATTATTAGTTAAAATAACCCCGCCTCTAGGCCCTCTAAGTGTTTTGTGGGTTGTGGAAGTTACAATATCAGCAATTCCAATTGGTGATGGATAAATTCCTGCAGCAACAGGGCCGGCAACGTGGGCCATATCAACCATTAGCAATGCTCCAACTTCATCAGCAATTTTTCTAAAACGATTCCAATCAACAATTCTTGGATAAGAAGAAATTCCTGCAACAATTAATTTTGGCTTATGTTCTTTTGCTAGTGCTTCAGCGGCTTCATAATCAATTAGGCCATCTTCAAGTCTGATTCCATATTGAACTGATTTTAGCCACATTCCAGAAAGAGTGCGCTGCGCGCCGTGAGTTAAGTGGCCGCCTGCCGCAAGACTCATGCCCATAAGGGTGTCACCCGGTTGTAATAATGCTAAATAAACTGCCAAATTAGCACTAGCGCCAGAATGAGGCTGAACATTGGCAAATTTTGCTCCAAAAAGCTCGCAAAGCCTTGAAATTGCTAGCGATTCAACTTCATCAGAAAATTCGCATCCACCATAATATCTTTTTGCTGGATAACCTTCGGCATATTTATTAGTAAATACAGAGCCTTGCGCCTCTAAAACCGCGCGACTTACAATATTTTCCGAAGCAATAAGTTCGATTTGATATTTCTGACGATCAAGCTCTTTTTTTGTTGAAGAGGCAATTGCTGGGTCAGATTTTTCTAGGGAAGATGTGAAGAATGTCATAATTTATTGTTTTTAAAAAAGATTTTGAAGAGCTTTTAAATGATTTAGAAGCTGGTGAAATAGATGATGAAGAGGCTCAAGAGATTTATGATGAAA
>CALBSF010000314.1 GCA_937927795.1 uncultured Rickettsiales bacterium | reverse complement strand
GATTCCAAGACCAATTGCTTTGGAAAACGCTTCTTTTGCGGCAAATCTTTTTGCGTAAAAACAAGAAAGCTTTAAATAATTATCAGAATTATTTTCAAATTTACTTGCTTGTTCATTCTCATTTGTGGTAAAAATTTTTTTTGTAAAATTTACTTTGAATTTTAATATTAAATGTTGAATCCTATTAATTAAAATCAAATCTATTCCAACGCCAAGTATCATAAATATTTTGAAAATGTTTTCTAGTAAAAAAATCGTTGTTACAATTGGGAATAATGGGGCTTTAGTTGCGTTACATGGCAAAGATAATATCATTAATCATTTCTTTTTGGAAGAGTTTAATGATAAATCAAAAGAAGAATTAAAAACTTTCTTTGCAAAACACCGCTCTGCCTCAGTTTGCGTGCTGCTTGATACTTTTGATCAAAGCTATAAAAAGAAAATTTATCCAGCTGTAACTAAGGCTGACTTAAGTCGCTTAATGCTTAGAGACATGCATAGCGATCCGGATAAAGAAAGTTTTAAAAATTATCTGGTTTTAAATTCAAAAAAAACTAGCAGAACTGAAAATTGGGAATGTCTTTATATTTCATCATCTAGATCGCAAACAATTAATGACTGGATTGAGTTTTTACTTGATTTGCCAAATCATTTAGTTGGCATATATATGTTGCCAATTGAGTCTTTTCACTTGTTTAAGTTATTAAAGAAATTAATTAAAATATCAGATAAAAAAAATGATATTTACTGCTTAATAATGCAAAATAAAATTAGCGGCATTAGGCAAGTTGTGTTTTCTGATAGTGGAATTGTTTTTACCAGAGTTGTTAATTACGATTTTACCCAAAAAGATTTTTTACAAAAATTCGAAACTGATATTTATGGAACTTTCGAATATTTAAAAAGAATGTTTCCAGATTTAACCCCATCAGATCTTGATATTATTAATATTTTTCCAGAAGAGGTTTTGGGCGTAATTAAAAACTCAACTAATCTTGAGCTTAAATATACTAACATTACTCCGGCGCAAGCCGCATTAGAAGCCGGATGTACCAAAGATGTTTTAGATAGTCAATTTTGTGATCTATTAATTTCTAAAGTTATATCTCAAGAAAAAAAGATTTTGCGTTTTGCGATTCCAAAAATAAATCTTTTAGGAAGATTATTTATAACCTTAAAATTTTCTTATTA
>CALBSF010000313.1 GCA_937927795.1 uncultured Rickettsiales bacterium | reverse complement strand
TTTATACCAAAAAGATGAAGCTTAAATGTATAATTAAATATGATAATTGGTATTAGAGCTTTTTAATTATTCATTACCCTTAAATGTCATTTACACAAAAATTAGACGGTATAATTCTAAAATTTAACGAATTAGAGCAAAAACTTTTGGATCCATCTTCTTTGGGTCAAAATTTCGCTAGAATTTCGAAAGAGCATTCAGACATGGTGCCTATTGTAGAGCTTATTTTACAATATAACAAGATGGAAAAAGAATTGGCTGATATTGGTGAAATGATTCCAATTACCGATGATAAAGAGATGAAAACCATGCTTGAGCAAGAGAAATTTGATTTAGAGAAATCTCTGCCGCAAGTTGAGCAACAAATTAAATTATCGCTGATTCCAAAAGATGTGGCGGATGAAAAAAACGCAATTTTAGAGGTTAGGGCAGGAACGGGCGGCGAAGAAGCGGCGCTTTTTGCTTATAAATTATTTGCGATGTATCAAAAATACGCTGAAAAAAGACGCTGGAAATTTGAAGTTTTATCAATTTCAGATACTGGTCTTGGTGGCTATAAAGACGCTTCAGCAACAATTTCGGGCAAAGGAGTTTTTGCTCGTTTAAAATTTGAATCTGGGGTTCACCGCGTGCAAAGAGTTCCTGAAACTGAAAATCAGGGCAGGGTGCACACATCTGCAGCCACAGTGGCAGTGCTTCCAGAGGCTGAAGAAATTGATATTAAAATTGAAGAAAAAGATTTGAGAATCGATGTTTTCAGATCTAGTGGACCGGGCGGCCAGTCGGTTAATACTACAGATTCTGCGGTTAGAATTACTCACATTCCAACCGGCGTGGTGGTTTCGATGCAAGATGAAAAATCGCAAATTAAAAATCGTGAAAAAGCAATGAAAATTTTGCGTTCACGAATTTATGATGCCGAAAGAGAAAGGCTTGATAAAGAACGCGCCGCAAGCAGAAAAGATCAGGTGGGAAGTGGTGATAGATCTGAAAGAATCAGAACTTATAATTTCCCACAAAGCAGAGTTACCGATCATAGAATTAATCTAACCAGCTATAGAATTGACGATATTATGCTTGGCGAATTAGATGAGTTTATCGAGGCTTTAATTGCTGATGATCAAGCAAGAAAAATAACTGATAGTAACGATTAGTAATTTTTACTAAGAGTTAGTAATGGTTACTAAGGGTTAGTAACAGTTACTAAAATTTAATAATAGTTACCAAGGGTTACTAAGAGTGTAAATTTAAAGATAAAGATTCAGTTGTAATCATCCGCCCCTTGAGGGCGGATCGAAGAGCGTAGCGATTCGAGGAGGGGTAAAAATATTTAGAAAATAAGATAAAATTTTAATTTTTTTATCTTTTTATATTTTAAACCCC
>CALBSF010000312.1 GCA_937927795.1 uncultured Rickettsiales bacterium | reverse complement strand
GGCGGCGGGGATTGCAAATCTTCTCCTTCTAAGGTTAGGTTTTTTTGTAACCACATATATTTTTAAACATTAAACATAGAAAAAAGAGCTCATGATAAAAAATCAACAGCAAAGTTAGAAAAATTCTGATTATTTTTTATCATGAGCTCTTTTTGTTTTAGCAATCTAATAAATCAAAAATGAGAAATGTTTTAAGGGCGGTTCCTAGCTCTGTTGTTGTAAATGCTCGCAACATTGTAATGTCAAGAACACTAGAAGTGCCGCAATCGGTAATTTTATTTGATTCTCATTCGACAGAAACGGATGTTTATCCATTGGTAACCAAATCTTTTCCTGAATTGCATAAAAGGTTTAATTTTGGACGATTTTTATTTGAGTTAAGACCAAGTGATACTGGCTTAACGGTTGAAAAAGAATTGGCCAAAGACGGTAAGGAAATATATGATATGTTATGCGAGAATTCGAATTTTCCTTTTGAAATGTTTAGATTTTCAAATGAAAAATTTGGTACGAAATATGATCCTATTGATTTTTTAAAAAAAGATTTTATGGAATGTGGTTCTCGCCTCACAGATAGAGATGTTGCGCAAGTTGTAAAAAAAAGTTTTGCTGATAGCGCTTTAACGGAAGATGACAAACAGGATTTAGCCTACTCTTTATGGTCAGTTATCAGTAATGGAAAAATTGCGGATTTGGCTAGAGTTGTTGCAAATACTATAGGAGAGGAGGGGTGCTATTGTGCAGATTTTAAATTTACAGGTAGCGCTGGTTCAGCAGAAAATATGAAATTAAGAAATGTTGTAATGACTGATGCAATTGTAACAAATCTAGAATCACCAAGAGGATCAATTGGGCTCTTTGGTCTTGGGCATTATGATGCTCATGGCTGTGGAATAAAAGATATGATGACCAGAATTTATATGGCGCAACAAAGCCATGAAGCAGATTTGCCAGACGAAGAAAGGCGTTTAAAGCGAGTGACGAAAATTGATCCCAGGCAAATTGTTTTGATTCATGCTTTTAAAGGCAAGCCATTAGATGCTTTTGGCGCCTCATATCGCAGAGGAGTTAGCCGAGGTGAGGGTGATCCATTTCCACTTTATTCACTTGATGCAACTGCGGAGGATAGCAAAGCTTTTGTAGAGCAAATATCAGAAATTGCTGAAACGCATCGCAAAAAATTTCCGTTAGAAGAGGAAGTTTCAAAAGGGGGATCTGGTCGATAATTTGAATAAAATGCTTGTTTTGCAGCTAAAAATGTTATGCAAAATAAATCATGCTATCTTTCTTTTTGCTGCAAAGTCATCTTTGATCCTACTTTTGATTAAACTGATCAAACGCTCTTTATCAGTAACGCGTTTGATAATTTCTAACTTTTGATTTTCTATTAAACTTGGAATTCCTCTAGGCATAAATTTCTCCTTAATTTAATTGATAAAATT
>CALBSF010000311.1 GCA_937927795.1 uncultured Rickettsiales bacterium | reverse complement strand
GTGCTCTTCCGATCTCGCTCCAGCATTTAAAACCGCCCTCACCTTTTCTTTACTATCAATTTTTCCAGCCACACAAAAAGGAATATTAATATTTTTTGCCACATCACTAACCCATTTATAATCCAAAGTTTTATCATCCGCGCTCGCCTTGATATCATATAAAACAAGCTCATCCACCCCTTCATCGCTATATCTTTTAGCCATCGAAGTAATATCCCCAATCACCTCATGATTACAAAACCTAACCCCCTTCACCACCTTTCCATCAGCAATATCCAAGCAAGCAATTATTCTTTTTGTAAGCATATGTTTTAAAATAAATCTAAAATGACTTCCACTTCTGGCTAAAAATAAAATTCCATCTTTTATTTTATAAATTAATAACCAATCAGGCTCAATGTGGCATTCTCTATAACCTCTCCAACTACCAACAAGAAAATGATCTCGATTTTTTTCTGGCAATTTATTACCTTTTTCCAAAATAAAGATTATGTTTTTTAACTTTTCGATATTTAAATTTCTTTTTTTAATCAATTTAATATCTTTTTTAAAAGAGTTTGAATATTGAATTTGGTTCATGCGTTTTAGGTGTAAATTTTTTATCAGATATCAAGTTCATCAAATAATTTTTTAGAATTCTTAACTTTTTTACCCTCTCCATTTTCTAATTCATCAATAGCCATCATTGTTTCTTTATTTGGAAATCTAACTTGAGGACGAAAAGGTAAGCCACCAACATTCACGGTTTGCTTAACAAACATTCTAATTGCCTCTGACATTTTCAAACCCATTGATTCAAAAATTATCTCAGCCTCATTCTTCAAACCCTCGTCAATTCTAGATTGAATTGTAACAATATTATGTTTAGTCATTTTGCATTAAATTTATTAAATATAGCTGCATATTATATTAAATATAATGCAAATTGCAACATATTTAAGCAATTAAACCTCATATAACATTTTACCAACAATAGCAAAATCAGTAATTTTTTGTAATTTTTCTAAATCATCAAGCGAAGAAACTCCTCCAGAAGCCTGCAAAACAAACATTGGAAATTTTTCTTTTATTTTTTTATATAAATCAAAATTTGGCCCCTTCATAGTTCCATCTACCGCGATATCTGTGCATAAAATATATTTTGCGATACCTTTATATTTCTCTAAAATTACAAATAAATTCTGCTCACTTTTTTGAATCCAACCATTTGCTTTAGGAAAATAATTACCTTCAAACTCTTGGCAATCAAGCGCTAAAACTATTTTTTCTTTACCAAATTTTTCTATAAATTCTTTAGTTAATTCAAAATTATTTATCGCAACCGTTCCTAAAACCACTCGATCTAACTTGGTTACTTTTAAGAAATTATCAGCAATATCAAGACTTCTAACCCCACCACCAAACTGAATTTTTCCTTTAAATTTTTTTCTAATCAAATTAACAATCTCAATATTTTTTATTAAATCACCTTTAGCGCCATTTAAATCAACGATATGCAGATTTTCATAATCTTGATATTTATCGAGCAAATCATCAATTTTAACATCATAAATTGTTTTTTGATCATAATCGCCCTTAAATAAACGAACCACTTTGCCATCAAGTAAATCAATGGATGGAATTATAAAATTTTTCATAAACTAATAAATTCTCGCAATATTTTTTGCCCAACAATTCCCGATTTTTCAGGATGAAATTGACATCCAAAAAAATTATCTTTTTTAACTATTGCTGCAATTTTTAAATTTTCATATTCAACAAAGCTTAAAGTATCTAAGCAAGGAGCCGCATAATAGCTATTGGCAAAATAAACAAATTTACCATCATATTTTCCACCAATTAATTGATTCCAGCCCATTTGCGGCGCTAATAAATTTTGCGGCAATCTTACAACCCTTCCCGCCATAATTCCAAGGCATTCAACATCGCCTTCACTAGAATAATCAAACATAATTTGCATACCCAAACAAATTCCAAGCACCGGTTTTTCTGTTGATTTTAGAACCTCAATCAAATTCTGCGATCTAAGTAAATCCATCGCCACTCTTGCATGACCAACCCCAGGAATTATTATTTTATCACATTCATTAAATTCATTTTCAGATTTCACAATAATCACATCACTACAGCCAATTGAATTTAAAGCAAAAATAATCGAATTAATATTGCATCCCCCGCTATTTAAAATTCCCACTCTCACAAAACTCCTTTAGTTGAAATAACCCCATCAAACTCAACCCTACTTGCATCAAACAAACATTTGGCAAAAGCCTTAAAACAACTCTCAACCTTATGATGAGTATTCTTGCCCTCAATTCTAATATGTAAAGTAACATTAGCTGAAATCGCAAAACTTTGAAAAAAATGTGAAATCATCTCACAAGGCAAATCCCCAACATATTCGCGCTCAAACTCACATTTAAAATCACAAAATGGTCTTGAAGAAATATCCAAAGCCACAAATGACAAGGCTTCATCAAGTGGCACAATTTTCTGCGAAGCAAATCTTGCAATTCCTTTTTTATTGCCCAAAGCCTTTCTAAAAGCCTCGCCAAAAGATATTGCAATATCTTCAATTGTATGATGTTCATCAATTTGCAAATCACCATCGCATAAAATTTCCAAGTCAAAATTGCCGTGACGGGCAACCCTCTAACATATGATCTAAAAATTTCAAACCGGTATTTATTTTTGCAGCGCCTTTTCCATCAAGATTAAGTAAAATTTTTATATCAGTTTCCTTAGTCTTTCTAATCACACTGGCTCTGCGAGCAAGCGCTTCATCAAGAATATTTTTCCAAGTAAAATCTTTTGAAATTTTAAAACTTTTAATTCCCAAATTTTGACCAAATTCAATATCTGTATCTCTATCTCCAACCATCAAAGAATTTTCTAAATCAATTTCTTTAATATAGTTTTCAACCAGTCCTATCAATGGTTTGCGGCAATTACAATTTTCATTTTTAAAATGAGGACAAGTAAGCCAACTAAAAACCCTTACTCCTTGCGATCCCAAAATTTGTAAAATTTTATTATTAATTAAATCATAATTTTCTTTACTATTATCCTTACCTCCAAGCCCATCTTGATTGCTTACCACAACAATTTCATAACCGCTATCTTGAAATTTTTTTAAAGCAAAAATTACAAAATCAATAAACTCCAACTGCTCCAATCCATTAACTTGAAAACTATCTTGCGGCTCAAAAATTATCGTTCCATCACGATCTACAAATAGAAATTTTTTCATATAATTATTTTACCATGTTAACACGCGATAATATAGACTTAGCATGCATTTCAAGTCCTTCAGCATTTGCCATTAAAGACACTGCCCTTGCAACATTTTCTAAATCATCTTTTTTTATTTCCTGAAAAGTAATAAATTTTCCAAAAGACAAACAAGAAAGCCCAGAAAAGCTATGCGCAAAGCCAGAAGTTGGTAAAACGTGATTACTGCCACTATAATAATCACCCAAACTTTCAGTGGTATATCTTCCCAAAAACACTGACCCCGCATTAGTAATTAAATCAATAAAATCAGCAAATTTTTCTACATTTAAAATCAAATGCTCTGGCGCAATTTTATTTGATTCATCAATTGCGCTTTTGATATTTTCAAATTTTCTACAAACCAAATTATTAATAGAACACTCTAAAATATTAGCTCTTTTTGCTGTCTTTATAACTTGATTAATCTGTAATTTTACTTCACTTAACAATCTATCAGAAGTTGTAAATAACCAAGCCTTAGATTCTTTTCCATGCTCTAATTGCGCCAACAAATCATAAATAACATCATTTGTTTTTGCCTCATCATCAGCAATTACCAACACCTCACTTGGCCCTGCAGGCATATCAATTGCCACTTGATTTGAAACCATTTTTTTTGCCGCATCCACATATTCATTTCCAGGCCCAAAAATTTTATCAACTTTTGAAATTTCACCAACACCATAAGCCATTGCAAATATTGCCTGCGCACCACCAAGACGAAAAATTTTTTTAACTCCTAAAATTTTACAAACATATAAAATCACATCAGAAACATTAGCAGGAGTACAAATTGTTATATCCTTACAACCCACAATTTGCGCTGGAATCACCGTCATCAACAGGCTCGAAAATAAACCATTTGGAATATAAATTCCCACATTTTCAATTGCAGTAAATTTTTTAAAACAATTAATTTGATTGGAAAGTTGTACAGGCTTATTGTCCAATAATTTTTTATATTCTTCTAAATGAAATTTATAAATATTATCTTTAGCC
>CALBSF010000310.1 GCA_937927795.1 uncultured Rickettsiales bacterium | reverse complement strand
GCTCTTCCGATCTTGTTTTTTAATCAAGAAAAAAGTTTAATTGATAAAAATTTAACTTATAAAAAATATAATTTTCTAAATCAACCTTTTATAGCCAAGATATATGGTTAAAAAATTTACTACAAATTGTGATTTTGGTGGGCAAAAAAATCCAGTTACTCTTTATGTGGGCGAGCCTGCAATTGGAAGTCATCCTTTAGGTTTTCAAAGCAAGTGGCTTGCTGCGGCAAGAGGTGGCTCGGTTCCAACGCACATCATGGAGGCTTTTGAAGAACTGCAAAATATCTCAGAAAGAAATCGCGTTCCATTTGAAGATTTATGTGCTTATGTAATTGATGAATTAAATGCTAGCAAAGAACTTGAAAAAAACTCTAAACAAGCAATGGAATTTAGTAATAAAAAACAAAACTTAGAAGGTAATGCGGATGGCACAAAATAAACATGTTGCAGTTTTAATGGGCGGCTGGAATTCAGAAAGAGAAGTTTCGCTTCGCTCGGGAGAAGCTTCTTATCAAGCCTTGCTAAAGCTTGGATATAAAGCGACAAAAATTGATTTTTCCAGAGATGTTTTTAATCAATTACAAGAAGTAAAGCCAGACGTAGTTTTTAATGCGCTTCATGGTCAATATGGTGAAGATGGAAGAGTGCAGGGCGTTTTGGATATTTTAAATATTCCTTATACTCATTCTGGAATCGTGGCTTCAGCTCTTTGTATGGACAAGGTTTTAACTGGAAAAATTTGTTCAACGGTTGGCGTAAAATCTCCCTCTTATGAAATTATAAAAAAAGGCGAAGATGAAAAAAACAGAGAAAAAATTTTTAATATTGGCAAACCATTTGTAATCAAACCAGTCAATGAAGGATCAAGCATTGGAGTTGAAGTTATATTAGAAAATATGCCATTTAATTTATCTAATTTTGATTGGAAATATGGCGATGAAATGATTGTTGATAAGTATATAGCTGGTCAAGAAATTCAGGTTGCAATTATGGATGGTAAGGCTTTAGGGGCAATAGAAATTAGACCAAAAAAATTATTTTATGATTATGAATGTAAATATACTGCCGGAATGAGCGAATATATTATGCCAGCAGAAATTTCTAAAGAAAAATATCAAGAAGTTTTAGATTTGGCTCAAAGATGCCATAAAGTAACTGGCTGTAAAGGAATAAGCAGAATTGATTTTATTTTAAATAATAAAAATAATGGCGATAATCAATTTTATTTGCTTGAGGTTAATACTCATCCGGGCTTTACCGCAACTTCTTTGGTGCCAAAAATTGCTAAACATGCCGGAATTTCCTTTGAAGAAATTGTTGATTTTCTTGTTAAAACTGCATCAAAATGATTCAAAAAATTCGCGATAAAATAAAGATTTTTTTACTTACCAATCGATTTTTACGCAGAGTTAAAATTTTATTTGGTCGAAATATTTTTCCTTTATTTCTTAAAGGACTCTTGATTTTACTAGCTATATTGATTGTTTTGATAGTTTCTTTTAAAATTTTTAAGCCTAACTACATTGATAAAATTCAACATAAAACAGTTTTTTATTTATTACATTATTTAAATTTAGATAATCGAGAATTTAAAAAAATTAATATTTCTGGTAATATCAGAACCAAAGAATTTGATATAATTAGAATTGCCGAAGATACAAAAAAAAATATTACAATTAATAGCGATCAAAATTATCAGCCATTAATTCAAAAATTAATCGCAAGAATTAAAGAAGAATTGCCGTG
>CALBSF010000309.1 GCA_937927795.1 uncultured Rickettsiales bacterium | reverse complement strand
TGAAGTTAAAGCAAGAAGAAAAAAAACTCTAATCGAAGAAGTTCTAAGGCCAAATCAAATTAAAAGAATTAAAAAAACCGCAGAATTTTTTATTGCAAGAAATCCCAAATATCACAATTGCAATTTAAGATTTGACTTTGTTGAGGTTGGAAAATTTTTTTTAATAAAACATCATAAAAATTTTTTTTAAAGAAACCCAAAAAAGAAATGAAAATATTTTTATTATTATTTTTAGTTTTTTCCTTTTCATGCTCTGCAGTCAGTGATAATCTGATCGGAAGTCATCCTGATTGTCATTATTTTTTCTCGCGTTTTCCAAAAAATAAAAAATCCGTGGTGATTTTTAAATTTTTTAATGAATCACAAATTCCTCAAAACCTTTTATTTTGTAGATTCCCCGATGATGGATCTTTAATCAAAGAAACTAAATTTTGCGTTAATTTTTCTGCTGCAAATAAAAATCAAATGATGATGGTTGAGCCGGGAATCTATTCGCTTGTAAGCTATAGCGGCAAATATAATAATCAAAATTACATTTATAAAATTGATCCAAAAAAACAATTATCACAAAAGCAACATCCGGTTTTATTTGAAGTTAAGGCTTCAAAGATTTTCTATGTTGGTGCTTTATATGATAAAAATGGTTATATGAAATTTTTTGATGAATTTGATTTAATTGAAAAAAATTTAAAGAATAAAAATTATAATTTTTTTGAGAAAAACTTTGTCAATAAAAAGCAAGATTTGGTTTGGTTGATTGATTTTTATCATTTAAATTCAAAATCTGTAATGAAGAAAATGGGCGTGGTGGATCGCAAAAATAAAGATGCTAATTATAGCGCGATGGAAAAATATGTAGCAAATTTAGTGAAAACTGGCAATCAAAAAGATTTGGTTAAATTATCAAAAATGTTGGAATTGATAAATAACGAAATCGAAATGGAAAAACACCGAATTAAACTAACTAAAAATGAGCAAAATTAATCTAATAATACTGTTTTTGACACTTTCTTCCTGCTCTTCTATGGGTGCAAAAAATCGAGTGGTTTTAAGGCTTTATAATGATGAAATAAAGCTAAAAACCACAATTCAAGAGGTTGTAAAAAAATATGGCAAACAAAATCAAGAGTGGATTGACTCAAATGGTGATTTGGTATTAAGCTATAGTGCTTCAAAAGTTGTGTATGGCGCAATGTCATTTTTTCCAATTCCGCTTACAAAATCTAGGTTTAACAACTATGAAATAGTGTTAACTTTTGATAAAAAAGGCTATTTAGCAGATGTGAAAAAGTTTATAGATTGCCAAGAAACCTTGCCAGTAACGGTTTGCGAGAGTGATTTGGCTGATTGTAATTTAGGCTATAAAGTGGTTGAAAGAAGATAAGTGATGTGGTATTTTTGAAGGAAGGGTGGCGCACATAGAATTTGATAATACCAAGTCTCATCTTTACATAGCTGATAAAGCAAAGTATTTTTGAGGAAAAAT
>CALBSF010000308.1 GCA_937927795.1 uncultured Rickettsiales bacterium | reverse complement strand
TTTTAAATGTATCGTATGATGCAACCCGCGAATTTTATGATGAATTTAATGCTAATCATATTAACAGAATTGATTATTCTGATTTAGTTGATATCATGTATTCACCCCCTGAAAAATTATCTCAATATTATGATAATAAATATTTTCATTTTTTTTAGCAATTCCAACAATCGCCGCTGCAACTATATTTGACTTATATAAAAATTTCTCCAGCCTAACTTTTTCAAATATTGAATTGATTTTAGTTGGTCTTATTTCAGCCTTTATTTCAGCGCTTTTGGTGATTAAATGGTTTATTAATTTTGTTAGTAAAAATAGTTTTATTCCTTTTGGAGTCTACAGAATCGTGCTTGGAATTGTAATTTTGGTTTTTGTTATATAGGGCATGACGCAAGAAAAATTCGCTATCAGATTTGGTCTTGGAGCTATTAAAGCCGTTGGTCTTGGCATGACTGAGCTTGTGGTTGAAGAAAGAAAGCAAAATGGCGATTTTAAAGATATATATGATTTTGCCGAAAGAGTTGATCCAAAAAATGTTAATAAAAAATCAATTGAAGCCCTTGCAAAATCAGGCTCTTTTGACTCTATAACTGATAATCGCCGTCAAATTGCAGAATCTTTCGATATAATTTCAGCTTACGCTACTCAAAAAAAAGAAGAGGCTTTGTCGCCGCAAATGAGCTTATTTGGCGACTTAGCAGAGTTTAATAAAAAACCAGAATTAAGAAAAATTTCCAATTGGGACAAGCAAGAAAAATTGCAAAAAGAATTTGAAGCATTTGGATTTTTTTTAAACGAACATCCAATTGATGAAAAACTTTCTGATCTTAGAAAAAGAGGGGTGATTTTTTCTGATAAAATTGAAAGAGATGAGCTTGAAGATAATAGCTTGGTTAAAATGGCGGTGGTAGTTGCTTCAAGTAAGCATCGTTCTAGCGCCCGCGGCAGGTTCGCTTATTTAACTTTATCTGATCCTTTTGGAATTTTTGAGGCAATGGTTTTTGACGAAGCCTTGATTACTGCAGCTCGCGATCTTTTACTTGATGGCAGCATGATTGCAATTGAATGTTTAATTAAAAAAGATGAAGGCGGCACCAGAATTTTAGTTCGCGATGTTAAAAAACTTTCTGATTTTATTAGCCTAGTTAAGCCGCAAGAAAAAGATTTTGAAGATATTAAAAAACAGCCGGCGCGCCGTAATTATAGCGACAAAAGATCTGATAAACCATTTGAAGCTAAAAAGGTAGAATCTGCGCCAATTTCAATTGCTCCAGAAGTTTCAAATAAAAAAACTTTAACGCAGGTTGATATTATGGTTAAAGACCGCGAAGCAGTTTTTGCAATTAAAACTTTATTGTCGCAGCGATTAGTTTTTAATGAAATTCCAAAAACAACCAAAGTATTTTTGGTGGTTGCCACTCAAGGTAAGATGATAAAATTAGAATTGGATAAGAAATATAATTTAGATGAGTTTGATGTGAAAAAAATAAAGTCTGTTGTTGGTGTGATTGATGTTGAATTTGTGATGTAGTTTTTGATTGCTATAGAAAATTCTTTATTTAATGCAGTTCACTTAAGGATCGGTGTTAATTATGCCTTAAAATAAACAGTTGTATTTTTGACCCCTCCTGATTCACAAGCTTTCAGCTTGTTCATCGATCCTCCCTCAAGGGGAGGATGATTAACGCCGAGTATTAATTGAACTCTAGATCGAAAGTCTATTTACCGGAAGTGCAATCAATAATAAAATTTCCCTTTAATCATCAAAAATCTGCTCAACTCCAATCACTTCAGGAACATAATGTTTAAGCATATTTTCTATGCCGTTTTTTAGAGTAATAGTTGAACTAGGGCAGCCAGAGCAAGAGCCTTTCAACTCTAACTTTACAATTCCATCTTCAAATCCACGATAAATAATATCACCACCATCCATTGCAACTGCTGGTCTAACCTTAACTTCAATTAATTCCTTAATTTGTTTTACCACATCACTATCTTCATCATTTTCAACAACTTGTGATGATTTTTTTTCAAACATAATTGGTTTTTTGCTAACAAAAAAATCCATAATCACTGCAATAATTTCGGCTTTAATTTTTTGCCATTCAATGTCAGCTTTTTTGGTGATGGTAATAAAATCTCTACCAAAAAAAACTGCTTCAATTCCATGAATTTCAAAAAGTTGCAGCGCCAAAGGAGAAGAGGTTGCAGCCTGTTTTTGATTTTTAAAATCAGCAGTATTATTTTCTAAAACTAATTCTCCATCGGGAAGAAATTTTAAAGTTTGAGGATTTGGAGTTTCTTCGGTTTGTATAAACATAAATTATTTTAAATACCAGCTATCAAAAGCCAGAGAATATTTTGGTTGATTTTTTGGCATTGCAAAAATATCTCTGTAAAGCACGCGATAACTATTATTGTGCCATTGTAATATTGTATAATAGCCTTCTAACAATCTTTTATCAAGCTTTTGACAAAGATTTTTCAATTTTTCTTCATCTGTAGTTTTGGAAATTTCTTCAACTAATTTATCAACAACTTCATCTTTTAATCCAGATAAATTGCGACCTCCTTTAATATCAACCTGCGAAGAGTGCCAATAGCTAAATAACTCATCGGAAGGAACTAAATTTTGGGGAAAAACCGCAATAATTGCATCAAAATCAAAATTATTAATTCTAGTTTGATATTGATTTTCCTCAACAAAACGCATTTTTGCATCAATTCCTAATTTTTTTAAATGTTGAATAAATGGCGCAACCACCATTTCAAAGGCTTTGCTATCAATTAAAAACTCAATTTTTACTACCTGAGAATTTGCAGGATCAATTAATTTATTATTGGTAATTTTATATCCAGCATCAAGTAGAATTTGGCGAGCTTTAAGTAAATTTTCGCGATTAAAACCATCGCCCGCAGATTTTGGTAATTCAAATTTATAAGCAAATTGTGAATTGGCAAAATAGCTTTCAGTTCTAGTGTAAGCGCTATAAAATATATGTTTATTTAGCCACTGAAAATCAAAAGCGTAAGTTAATGCTTTGCGCAGAGCTAAGTTTTGAAATTTTTCTCTTCTTAAATTTAAAGCGAAAACTTGCGCTGGCGCAGGAAGGCTGTGGGGAATTAATTTTTTAATAATTTCGCCATTTTTTACCGCATCAATATTATAAGCATTCGCCCAATTGCGAGCGATATTTTCTTGACGAAAATCATATTTTTGCGCTTTAAAAGCCTCAATTAAAACATTGGTGTCGCGATAATAATCAAAAGAAATTTTGTCAAAATTATATTTACCTTTATTGACGGGTAAATCTTTTGCCCAATAATCTTTTACTCTTTCATAAACAATTTCGCGATTCACTTTTACTTCCTTAATTTTGTAAGGCCCTGAGCCTAAAGGAATGTCTAGGCCACTTTTAGTAAAATCATGATTTTGATAATAATGTTTTGGTAAAACCGGAAGTGATGCGATAAGCAAAGATAAATTTTTATTACGATTATTTTTAAAATTAAAACGAACTAAATAATCATTAATTTTTTCTACATTTTTAACATCTCGAAAAGCCATTTTGTAAGAAGGATGACCATCTTTTAGTAAAGTTTCAAAAGTAAAAATAACATCATCAGCGGTAATTTTTTTACCATCATGAAAGCGCGCAATTTTTCTTAATTTAAATTCGATAAAATTATTATTTAGTCTAATTTTTTCTGCAATTAGGCCATATTTAGAAGAAATTTCGTCATCACTATTTATGGCTAGAGTATCGTAAATGTAAGAAAGACCAGCTGCAGGAATTCCTTTTAAAACAAATTGATTGAGGCTGTTAAATCCGCCTTCTGCGCCTAATTTTACTTCCCCTTTTTTTGGTGCATTTGGATTTACATAATCGAAATGCGAAAAGTTTTCTGGATATTTTAAATTACCAAGAATTGAAATTCCGTGTTTGAAATTATCATTGGCAATGGCGTTAGAAGTAATAAAAAATATTGTGTAGAAAATTAATTTATTTAGCATTTGCGTTTTAAAGAAAATTGATTCTTAAAAGTTAATTATATTAGTTTTAGCAAGTGAATAAAGAGAAAAAAATAGAAATTTATACTGACGGCGCATGTTCTGGAAACCCAGGTCCGGGAGGATGGGGCGCGGTTTTGCTTTGCGGAGAGCATAAAAAAGAAATTTTTGGCGGCGAAGGCGCAACCACTAATAATCGTATGGAAATGAAGGCGGTTATAGAAGCGTTAAAATTAGTTAAAAAAACCGAAAAAATTTTTCTTTATGTCGATAGCCAATATGTAAAAGATGGCATGACCAAATGGATTTTTTCCTGGAAAAAAAACGGCTGGCGTAACGCTAATAGACAGCCAATTAAGAATATTGATTTGTGGCAAGAATTAGATGTTGAGGTTGCAAGACATCAAATTGAGTGGATTTGGGTTAAAGGTCATAGCGGCGATCGTTTTAATGAAGTTGCTGATGAGTTGGCTAGAAGGGGTGTTGCGCAGGCTAGGAAATAGATTCTCAAGAAAGCTACAAATCAATCTTAACCGATTTTTGCCAAGTAAGTCTTAAAGCGTTTAAAATCGCTACAACGTCAATAACTTCTTGCAATAGCGCGCCTTGAACTGGGCTCAGTAGCCCAAAAGCTGCTAAAACCATGCCGCCAAAGCTAAAAATCATGCCGCCAATTGCGCTTTGCAGAGCGATTCTTCTAGTGTCTTCGCTGATATGAATTAATTCATCAACTTTTGCTAAATTATTATCCATAATCACGGCATCTGCGGCTTCAGAAGTAACTGAAGAATGTTGTCCAAATGCAAGACCAACCGTTGCAGCCGTAAGAGCAGGGGCATCATTAATTCCATCACCCATAAATAGTGCAGGAGCCTTAGCATTTTCTTGTTTAACAATTTCTAATTTTTGCTCAGGGCTTTGACTAGAGTAAGATTCTTTTATATCAAGCAAGGCCGCCAAATGACTAACTTCACTTTCACGATCACCAGAAACAATCATTATTTTCTTGAAATTATGAGTCGGGCCAAGATGATTAACAAAAAAATGTCCGTCGCTTCTAATCACATCGCGAAAATGAAAAATTGCGGCAATTTTATCATCAATTAAGATTAGACACTCTAATCCGCTTTCAATTTTTGGTAAATCTTTGATTAGGTTAGGATCAATTTTTTTTCTATGAGTAACTAAAACTTCTTGCTCCAAAACCTTTCCAGACAAGCCTTTTCCAGGAATTTCAGTAATATTTTGGGCATTAATTAGCTCAAGATTTTCTTTATTTGCAGCTTTAATAATTGCTAGTGAGAGAGGGTGGCGAGAGTATCGCTCTAAGCTTGCGGTAATTTGTAAAACTAAATTTTTATCAAAATTATTAAAAGTTAAAATATCGATCAATTCAGGCTCGCCATAGGTTAAAGTTCCGGTTTTATCAAAAATTGCGGTTTGACAAATTGGTAATTTTTCCAAAACAATGGGGTTGCGAATAATAATGCCGCGCCTTGCTGCAATTGAAATGGCGCTAATTATGGTAATTGGAATTGCAATTAATAGCGGGCAGGGGGTTGCAACTACTAAAATTGCTAAAAATCTAGTAACGTCCTGGGTAAAATATAAGGTTAGAAGTGCAAAAACAAAGGCTATAGGAGCAAAAGTTGCGCCAATTTGATCTGCTAATCTTCTCATTTTGGGACGGTTATTTTCAGCCGACTCCATTACTTTGATAATATTGGCATAACGAGAATCTTGCGCCAACTTTTCTGCCCTAATAATAATCGAGCTTTCACCGTTAATTGCGCCAGACAACACGAAAGATCCAATGGTTTTAGAAAGCTTGTAAGGCTCACCAGTTAAATAAGATTCATCCATCAAGCCTTGCCCTTCAACAACCACGCCGTCAACAGGGCAGGTTTCATGGGGATAAATTTCAATTAAATCACCAATTTTAATTTCAGAAATATTAATATCTTCAACCTTATCGCCAGTTTTTCTATGTGCAGTTGAAGGCATTCTTTTAGCTAGAGCCTCTAAGGCAAATGAGGCTTTTTTGGTGGCATAATTTTCTAAAGCCTGGCCGCTTGCCAACATTAAAATCACCAAAGCAGATGCGAGGTTTTCGCCTAAATAAATCGCAGTAATAAGACCAATCAAAGCAAGCATATCAGCGCCCAAATCGCCTTTTATAGCTTTAAAAACTATCTGCAAAATAAGAGGAGTTCCGCCAATAGCTATTATTATAAATAGAGGAACATTTTGTAGCTGCGGGCTGGTATATTTTAAAATCAGGCTTAGAATTATCGCAATTAAACTCAGTAAAGCCACGGCTTCTTGCCATTTATTTAGTTTCATGTTTTTTTAAATTGGTTATTTCGACTTTAAGATTGTAGCTTCTAATCTTGTATTAGGCAATTGGGATCCGCAACCAAATGGATTGCTTCGCTTACGCTCGCAATGACGAAGGAGGTGGCTATATTATAAGAGATGAAAAGTAGATGATTTTATGATTAAGGATAAGAAGTGTGAGAGCGTCGTCATTGCGAGCGTAAGCGAAGCAATCCATTTGATGCCTAAATACTAATAATTGCCATAAAACCCCCAATTTTCCCATATTTTACATAAACTAACTTGAATTTTACTTTTTACTATGCTAGGGTTGATCCAGTATTTTAGCCTTTCTAACAATTTTTATAACAAATGACCAAAGAAGATTTATTGACAATGAACGGTGTGGTGGTTGAAGTTTTGCCTAACACAATTTTTCGTGTCGAATTGGAAAATGGACATATAATAATCGCACACGCTTCAGGAAAAATTAGAAAAAATAAGATTCGTGTTTTAAAAGGAGATAAGGTTGAGGTGGAAATGACAACCTACGATCTTTCAAAAGGCCGTATTGTAAGGCGTAATACTTAAAGCCTGCCTGCTAAATAATTTATAAAAAATGAAAAATTTATTAATCGTTGAGTCTCCTGCCAAGGCAAAGACAATTGGCAAATATCTTGGCGCAGATTATAAAGTTATAGCTTCCTTTGGACATATTCGCGATTTACCTAGTAAAGATGGCTCGGTTGAGGTGGATAATGATTTTAAGATGAATTATCAAATCTCGGCAAAATCAACCAAACATGTCAAAGAAATTGTCGATAGCGCTAAGTTATGCAGCAAAATAATTCTAGCCCCCGATCCTGACCGTGAAGGAGAGTCAATTGCGTGGCATGTTCTGGAAATTTTAAAACAAAAAAAGGCAATTAAAGTCACTACTAAAGTTGAGCGCGTTGTATTTAACGCTATTACTAAAAATTCAGTTACTGAAGCAATTAAAAATCCACGTCAAGTTGATATGGATTTAGTTGATGCACAGCAAGCTCGAAGAGCTTTAGATTATTTGGTTGGATTTACCTTATCACCAATTTTATGGCGTAAATTACCAGGAAGCCGTTCAGCAGGAAGGGTTCAATCAGTTGCGCTGCGCTTAATTTGCGATAGAGAAGAGGAAATTGAGGCTTTTAGAAGTGAAGAATATTGGGATATTAAATTAGATTTAAAAACTGATAGAAACGAAGATTTTCAAGCATCAGTAGTAGAAATTAATGGTAAAAAATTAGAGAAATTTTCAATCATCGCTCAAGATCAAGCTGGCGATATTAAAAAGTTATTAGAAGATAAAAAATATCAAGTTTTACAAATCATCAAAAAGCAGGCAAAAAGAAGGCCTTATCCACCATTTACAACTTCTTCAATGCAACAAGAAGCGGCTAGAAAATTAGGTTTTTCAGCAAAAAAAACCATGATGGTGGCACAAAGGCTTTACGAAGGTGTTGATGTTGGCGGCTCAAGCCAGGGTTTGATTACCTATATGAGAACTGATTCTATTGATGTTGGGCCTGAAGCAATTGTAAATGTTAGAAGTAAAATTTTAGATCTTTACGGTAAAGATTATTTGCCTGACGCGGCAAACGTTTTCAAAAGTAAAGTTAAGAATGCGCAAGAAGCCCACGAAGCAATTCGTCCGGCAGATTTTGCATTTGATCCATCGAAAGTTAAAAAATATTTAGAAGAAGATCAATTTTTACTGTATGATTTGATTTGGAAAAGAATGATGGCATCACAAATGTCAGATGTTATTTTTGATCAAGTTGCAGCAGAAATCGCTACTATTCCAAGTTATGCTAAGGCTCGTGCAACTGGCTCTACTATTAGATTTGACGGGTTTTATAAAGTTTATCGCGAAGATTTAGATGATGAAAGCGATGATGAAGGAAAGCAACTTTTACCAGAATTAAAAGAGCAAGAAAAGCTTGATTTGCTTGAAGTTAAGCCAAATCAACATTTTACTGAGCCGCCTCCAAGATATTCAGAAGCAAGCTTGGTTAAAAAAATGGAAGAACTTGGAATTGGTCGACCATCAACTTACGCCTCAATTATCTCGGTAATTCAAGAGCGCGGATATGTTAAATTAGAAAAAAAGAGATTTTTCCCTGAAGAAAGAGGAAGAATTGTTACAACTTTCTTAAAAGAGTTTTTTGCTAAATATGTTGAATATAGCTATACGGCTGATTTAGAAGACGAGCTTGATGGAATTTCCAACGGCAAAATGAACTGGAAAAGTTTTCTACAGAAATTCTGGAAAGACTTTAATGGCACAATTTTAGAAGTTGAGAAAAAGCCATTTGCTGAAGTTTTGGAAGTTTTAAATCAAAAAGTTGGTGCTCATATTTTTGGTTTTGATGAAGAAGGAAAGCTGAAAGATACTTGTCCAACTTGTAATACTGGAAAATTAGGTTTAAGGCTTGGTAAATTTGGCGCCTTTGTTGGTTGCTCAAATTATCCTGAGTGCAAACACACCATGCAAATTTTTACTGAAGATGGCGCATCTGGCGATGATCAAGATAAATTAAAACCACAATTTGAGCCAAGAAATTTAGGGGTTGATCCTAAAACTGGTTTTGAAATTATGGTAAAAGTTGGACCTTACGGACCTTACTTAGAATTGGCTGGAAGTGAAATTGCTGGAGAAGAAAAAGAAACTAAAAGCAAAAAGAAAACTACTAAAAAAGCAAAAGTTAAAAAGCCAAAAAGAATTTCAATTCCAAAAAATTTAGATATTAATTTAATTGATTTAAAAACCGCTGCTAAGCTTTTAACACTGCCTCGCGAGGTTGGAATTCATCCTGAGACGGGAGAAAAAATTGTTGCAAATATTGGCCCTTTTGGTCCTTATTTACTTCATAATAAAAAATTTACTTCGGTTAAAGAAGATGATATTCTTGAGATTGGTTTAAATCGAGCGATTGATTTAATCGTTGAAGCTGCAAACCGTCCGCCATCTAAGAGGGGTAGGAAGAAGAGTTAAGTTTTTTTTAATGCTCGAGTTAAGATAGCGCTCGGTCTAATCATCCTCTCCTTGAGGGAGAATCGAAGAGCATAGCGATTCGAGGAGGGGTTGAAAAAGTGAATATATTTGATAATTTTAATTTTGATTATAGTTTTTTTTAAAAAATCTTAAATTTATTAAAATAATTTTGAATTTTTTAACCCCTCCTCGAATCGCTATGCTCTTCGATTCTCCCTCAAGGGGAGGATGATTAGACCGAGCGTTTCCTAGATTTGCATTAAAAGTGAATTTGAATCAATAAAACTAAGTGCTGTAACCAAAAAATCTCAAAACAGATTTTAAATGACAAAACATAAATCTGAAAAAAAACACAAAACCAAAAAAAAAATTAGCAAATTTCATTCCGCTAGTTTTGCTATTATTTTAGCTTTATCGATTTCCTTATTCTATTTTTTAGTTTTAGTTTCTCATCCAAGATCAATTCCATTTGTTACCAAAAAAGTTGAGAAGGCTTTAAAAGAGCAATTCGGGCAAGATAGTTCTTTAAACAAAGTTTATGTTAGTTTTACAAGATATGGAACTTTGAAAATTGTAATTAGTGATTTAAAAATTTTTTATCCGATTAAAAATAGTCAAGAAAAGCAAGAATTCTCATCGCCAACCATAGAAAGTGAATTTCCATTATTTCGCATGTTATTTGGGCAATTTCAGCCAAGCAAAATTAAGATTTCAAATTCTGTTATTGTTATAAATAAAACTGTCGAAAATTTAGAGCCACAAAAAAAATCTGCCAATGTCAAGATAATGCCTATTGTTATTGAGGCTTTACAGTCAATAAGGGACAAGAATTTTCCAATTAAAAAATTAGAAATTGAAAATGCAAAATTAACAATGGATGCTGAAGATTTTTTGATAAAAAAAATCGATATTAATAATTCGTGGAAAGCTGGAGAGCTCGTTATGAGCGCTGTTAGCAAAGTTAATTTGCTTAATCATGAAAATGATGTCAACCTAAATTCAACCTGCATTTTCTCTGCACAAGATAATCTTAAATGTGATTTGTTGCTTGAAAATTTTATTGTGAATTCCGTGGCTGATTTGCATCCAAATTTGATTTTTTTAAATCACTTTGATACTCAAGTAAATCTTGGTTTTTCTTTTACTTTCTATGGTGAGGAATTTAGTAATATATCGTTTAAATTAGATGCTAAAAAGGGTAGTTTTAGTTTTTTAGATTTTTTTGCTGAAAAAATAGATTTTGATAATTTTTATGCCGCAGGTGAGTTTGATAATAAAATAGGGGTTCTGAATTTATCAAAAGCTGAGGCTGATTTTTCTAGCAGTGAGCCTGTAAAGCCCCACATATCAATGTCTTTGAAAGATCGGAAGAGCGTCGTGTAGGGAAAGAGTGTCTTCGCCTGTGTAGATC
>CALBSF010000307.1 GCA_937927795.1 uncultured Rickettsiales bacterium | reverse complement strand
CTAAGAAGTGGCGTCGCAGAGCATTAGAGTCGGAAAAAAAGCCCTTATATATTTTTGTTGGCGAAAATCATGCTGATTTTTCTTATACTAATTTATGTGGAAAGCTACTTGAATCTTGCAAGGCAAAGCATTTGAGAGCTTCGCTTTGTCAGGAAATTCCATCGCGAGTGGATGATATGCGTGAAAAAAAATATATTGAGTATGGTGATGCAAAATATTTGCCTGATGATTGGGAGTTGAGAGCTACCACCTTACAAAGCGATCCTGCTTTTGTTAATGGTTTTCATGATCGCGGCCGCGTGGCAAAAGAATTTTTTGAACCCTATAGATCGCAAGGAAAATCAATTAATGATATAATTGACTATTGGAAAGATCATGTATCTTCTGATCTTCTTGAAGCAGAAATAAAAAAAGCTAAAGATGCCGGTGTTGATTTTGATATGGTTGAAACTGATCCAGACAAAATAGCGCAAATGGGCGATGAAAAGGGCGATGGTAAAAGCGAATATAATGAAAACTTTTTTAAGTTTGTTGGCAGTGGATTTAATTGGAATTTATGCTTGTCTGACCCAGAAATTTCAAGCGATATGGCTGAAAGAATAGGGGTAGAAAGTAAGGGGAGAGATGTGGTGATTGTTTGTACCGGCTCTGCTCACAGCGATAATGTTGCAAAAAAATTAGATCTTGCACCGCAAGAGATGCTTATAATTTCCAATGAATCTGAGATGTTGGATGTTTTAAGGTTTGATGTTAATGCAGTAAGTTTTGAAGTATCTGTTCCTGATGCGGCTGAAGAAAAACTTGCTGAAAAACAAGCTTCTAAAGCGGCTCAATCATTAGCTAGGTAAGTTTGTTGAAGAAAGATATGAACGTGTGGAATGGGTTATAAAAAGTCACTTGTGCTTAGAGCTTTCAAAGCTAAGACTCCTGAGATCCTCGATGCTTCGCATCAAGGATGACGTGCAAAAGGAAGGTTTTTATATAGCGACCAATAATGAAATAACTATTCCAGCGGAAGAGCTTTCAAAGCTAAGACTCATGAGTTCGCATCAAGGATGACGTGTAAAGGGGGGGGTTTTTATTTAGCTTTTTTAACTTAATAGCGACCAATAATGAAATGATGAATACCTAATTTAACATAATATATATTATGTAGTAAATGGAGATTGAGGTGTGATTAAAAATTTGGGATAATATTTGGGATAATAATTTTATTTTATCCTCTTTGTGGGGCTTAGGTTTGTGATGACGGGTTTGTGGGGCTTGGGTTTCTGATGACGGGTTTGTGGGTGTTTTGATATGAGTGCTTGATAGGTTTGGGCTTGTAGTTGAAAATATTAAATCGCGCTATTAAATCGCGCTTAAAGCCACTGCGTAATTAGCGTCGCCTCTTTTAACGAATAAGAATAGCTTCTTTTTATTCTTTTTAGCGTCTTCAACAATCTTCTTTAGATCATCCATGCTAACCACTGGAATTTGATTGGCAGATAAAATTACATCTCCAACAACCAAGCCTTTTTCTGCAGCTTCTGATTTTGCTGTTATTTCAACTATTAACAAACCCTTCACATTAGCATTAAAGCTATCGCCTTTTTTTATAGTTGCATCAAGCTCAGCCAGACTTAATCCTAATATAGTAACTGTTGTTGATGGCTTGTTAATGCTTAATTGCTTTTTGTTAACAGCTTTATTTTCCTGTTTTTTAAGGCTATCACTTTTAATTTTTTCAACTTTTGCAATAAGAACTTTTATTTTACCTCTTCTTAAAACCACAACTTTAACTGTTTTTCCAATTTCAGTTTGAGAAACGGTTTTTGGTAAAATTTTCATTTCAGAAATTTCTTGATTATCAAATTTGATAATAATATCCGTTGGAATAATTCCCGCTTTATCTGCCGGACCATCCTTAGCAACCTCCATTACGAAGGCTCCTTGCGGCTTTTCCATATTCATTGACTCAGCAATTTCTTCGGTAACATCTTGAATTGAAACACCAAACCATCCGCGCACCACTTCGCCCTGCTCTTTTAGCTGCTTTATTACTTGCGTGGCAGTTGATGATGGAATTCCAAAGGCAATTCCAACATTACCGCCAGAAGGAGAATAAATTGCGCTGCTAATTGCGATAACCTCCCCTTTAACATTAAACATTGGGCCGCCTGAATTTCCTTTGTTAATTGCGGCATCGGTTTGGATATATTCTTCTAATTGACCATTACTAATATCACGACTTCTAGCTGAAACTATGCCAACTGAGGCAGACCCACCAAGGCCGTATGGATTTCCAACTGCAATAATCCAATCACCAATTCTTGCTTTTGAAGAATCGCCAAGCCTAACAAATTTAAGATCTTTTTCTGCGGTTATTTTTAGTAAAGCAAGATCGGTTTTTTTATCAATTCCCATCACTTTTGCTTTATATTTATTTCCATCATTTAAACCAACCGTAATTTCATCAGCATCTTCTATAACATGATTATTGGTTACAATAAATCCATCCTTAGAAATTATGAATCCAGAGCCAATTGAAGAAACTTTCTTTTTTTGTCCTTGTTGTGCGCGAAGTTGATTTTCTAGGCGATTTTTAAATTCTTCAAATAATGGATTTTTTTGCAATTCAGCTAATAAATTTTGATCTATAACGCTAGCGTTACTATTTGAAGCAACTTCTTGAGTTGCAAAAATATTCACTACTGCCGGCATTACATCTTCTAAAATATCAGCAAAACCATTTTCTAATGATTGCTTGAAAGAAGTAGCCACAACATCTTGATTATTTTTTTGAGCCAAAGCTTTATTTTGTAGGAATAAAAATAAAATTACCAATAAAGCGATTTTGTTTTTCATGTTCAATAATTAATTTATTTCTTTATTTGGCGCTAAAATATTGGAATCTTTTTTAATGGCGCGATTATTTTTTTTAACCTTAGGCAAGTTATTAGAACCATTAGAAAAGTCAGTAAAATATTTAAAAAATTCTCCATTTGGTGAAATTATCATTTTAGTTTTTTCAGGACTCAACGCTTCTTTATAAGCGCCCATAGAAAGATAAAAATCAGCAAATTCAGGATCTTGCTCATAAGAGTTAGCATAAATTTTTGACGCTAAAGCCTCGCCATCACCCATAGAAAGATCTGATTCTTTTTGAGCTTGAGCAATAATAATTGTTTTTTCTTTATCAGCTTTTGCTCTAATTTGAGAAGCCTCTTCAGCGCCATTTGCCCTGATTTCTTTAGCTTCTTTTTGTCTTTCAGTTTGCATTCTAGCAAAAATTGCATCGCTATTTTCTTTTGGTAAATCAGCGCGAGTAATTCTTACATCAATAATTTTAATACCAAAAATTTCCGATTCTTTACTAACCACATCTTTAATTTTTGACATTATATCACTGCGATTTTCAGTCAATAATTCGCTCAAATTAACGCCACCAACAATTTGACGAAGACTAGAATCTAATATCGCAGAAAGTTTATTATGAAGACCATTAAAATTATTTACAGTGGTATAAAATTTTAGCGGATCAATAATTTTAAATTTTGCAAAAGCATTAATTATTAATCTTTTTTGATCTAGAGCGATAACTTCTTGCTCATCAATTGTAAGATCGATAATTCTATTATCAAAAAAAACTACATCTTGCAAAAATGGCAATTTAAAATTCATGCCCGGTTTGCTAATAACCTTAATTGGCTCGCCAAATTGAAGAACCAAAGCATGTTGCCTTTGGTCTACAACAAATACTGTGGTGGTTATAAAAATAAGTAAAGCAAGTGGAATTATCACTAACTTTATAACTGTTTTATTGTCAGAAAAATTAATCATATTTTTATTTATTTTTTGTTAGATTCTGTTTTGTTAAATTCGCTAATTGGAAAATAAGGAGTAATCGAAACTCCACTATCAATTAAAACTTTGTCAGTATCACGATAAACTTTTTCCATAGTTTCAAGATAAAGTCTTTTTTTGGTTACTTGTTTTGATTTTAAATATTCGCCATAAACCGAAGAAAATCTTCCCGCCTCACCTTCCGCGTTACTAATCACTTCTTTTTTATAAGCTTGAGCTTGTTCAAGCATTTGTGAAGCGGTTCCACGAGCTCTTGGAATTATATCATTAGCGTAAGATTGAGCTTCATTTATTTCTTTTTCCTTATCAGCTTTTGCAGTTTGAACATCGCGAAACGCATCAATAACTTGAGCAGGAGGATCAACTCTTCTTAATTGAACTAAAACAACACGAACCCCAGCTTTGTAAGAATTTAAAATTTGTTGCAGCAATTCTTTAGTTTCAGTTTCAATTTTACTTTTTTTATCAGATAAAGCATCAACGATTGGAGTTCTGGCGATAATTTCTCTAATTGCACTTTCAGCAGATTTTCTAATAGTTTCATTTTGAGAAGCAATATTAAATACAAAATCTTTAACATCAGAAACTTGCCATTGAACTTGAAATTCAATATCAACAATATTTTCATCACCAGTAAGCATTAAGCTTTCTGCTTCAAAATTTCTATTTTTATCATTTTTTAAAGAAGCCGAAGTAAAGCCAAATTCTTCAGTATTAACCCTTGTAACGCTTTGTTTGATAACCTTTCCAAATGGATATGGAATGTTATAATTAAGACCAGAAGTTGTAATTTTATAGAATTTTCCAAAATATAAAACTACTGCATTTTCATCAGCATCAACTTTATAAAAACCAAAACTAAGCCATAATAAAATTACTCCTAAAATTGCAATTCCTATGACTGGTTTTTTGCTTTTTTCACCACTTTTTTCATTATTTACTTTTTCTTTTTTTGTAAAAAGTTTTTTAAAAAATTGATCAAAATCAGCATCTTCGTGAGCAGAATTTTTATTTTCTGTTTTTTGTTTTTGCTCGTTATTATTTTTTATAGCGCCGTCATCTTTTTTATTATCCCACGGGCTTTTTATTTCAGAAGTCATATTTTTATCTTAAATAATTTTTACAAAATTTAAAAAAATAAAATTTTTATTTTAAAAAAATAAAATCTCTTTATGGTTTTATAAGTTGTTTTTAGTTTGCAGTTTGAAATGTGAACCCCCTATTATAGCCACTTAATTCTTTTTTTCAAGTATGCAGGATAAAACTTTTAGTGATTTTTGCCGCCAAATACCTGATGTTGCTGGGGTTAAAAAAATTATTGCTATAGCCTCAGCCAAAGGTGGAGTAGGAAAGTCAACGATTGCCTGCAACCTTGCTGCTTCCTTAAAGCAAGGTGGGCTTGAAGTTGCGCTAGTTGATGCTGACATTTATGGCCCTTCGATCCCCTATTTGATGGGACTAGATAAGCAGCCGGAAAGCGAAAATAATCTAATAATTCCATTAATTAGTAACGGTGTAAAATGTATATCAATAGGTTCTTTAGTTGATAGCAATCAAGCTGGAATATGGCGCGGGCCAATGGTT
>CALBSF010000306.1 GCA_937927795.1 uncultured Rickettsiales bacterium | reverse complement strand
GGTAATTAAATATCCGGAAGCATCAAAAAACTGAATTAGAATTCCACCAATTAAACCGCCAAAGAAAGAGCCGCTAGAGCCTGCACTTTGCAACGCCGCGTTAGCTAATACTAATTGATCTTTTTTATAAAAATTATTAGCCATTACAATTGTTGAAACATAAATACAGGCGGCAAAAATTCCAAGTGTAAAATAGGCTAAAAGCAATATTTGATAAGATGAGTGACATATTGCAATAAAGCAAATACAGGTTAAATAGCCGATAAATCCAATATTTAGAATTTTATCCGCGCTATGTTTTTTTAAAATTATTCCAACCACAATATCCGCAAAAAAACTCGCCATAAACGCAGTGATTAAAAGACCAGAATTTTCAGCGCTAAAACCTATTTTTTTACCAAAAACTACGCCAAAACTAAGTAGACAAAAATTCTGCAAATCAAAGAAAAATCTAGCTAAAAAACATTTAGGATTGGTTTTTAAAAAGAATAAAAAATTAGCTTTTTTATTATCACCCACCTCAAAAAAGGGGTCAGACCCCTTTTCTTTTGTAAAGGGGTCTGACCCCTTTGTTTTTGGTCTTTCTAAAACTAAAAAAGAAACGATTATAAAAAATGAGGAAATAAGAAAAGAAATATAATCTTGTGCACCAGAAAACTTTACTATTAGCGGTCCAAGACCCAAACCAATTGAAATTACCATACTGTAAATTCCAGTTACAATTCCGCGGTTTTTATCTTCAACAAGCATATTTACTAAAGCTTGCCTAATCACAACATAAGCCACCCAACAAGCGCCAATTGCAAAAATAATTGCGGCCCATAAATAAAAATTTTTACAAAAGAAAATAAAGGCAACTAAAAAAGAATAAAGAACAGCTGTGATTGGCAAAAAATATTTGATTGGAATTTTTTTTAAAATATTGCCTAAAATCAATGACATCAATATTCCGCCAGCAATTTCAAAAGATGATAACAAGCCTATTTTAGCGGGATTAACGCCGTTTTTTAATAACACCGCCGGAAAAGTAACAAAGTTCATTCCAACTGCGGTTGCAAATAAAAATAGACTAAGAAATAGCTTAATTAAGGCTTTGGAAAGAAAATTCATAATCAAAAATGGATTAATATTTTTTACAATATATAATCAAAACAAGATAACCAACTATGCCAGTTAAGTAAATGACAAAAACCATATTACTAGATCAAATAAATTATCCTTCAGATTTAAGAAAATTTGCAAAAGAAGATTTGACTCAAATTGCAGACGAGCTTCGTTTTGAAACAATTTCTTCGGTTGCAAAAACTGGCGGACATCTTGGCGCTGGGCTTGGCGTGGTTGAATTAACGGTTGCGCTGCATTATGTTTTTGACACTCCAAATGATAAATTAATTTGGGATGTTGGTCATCAAGCCTATCCTCATAAAATTTTGACTGGTCGCAAAAACCAAATGTCAACTATTCGCCAACCGGGCGGAATTTCTGGATTTACTAAAAGATCGGAAAGCGCTTATGATCCATTTGGCGCCGGACACAGCTCAACATCTATCTCTGCAGCACTTGGAATGTGCGTTGCTAAAAAAATCAAAAATGAAAAATCTCATGTAATTGCGGTGATTGGTGATGGCGCAATTTCTGCTGGAATGGCTTATGAAGCTATGAATAATGCGGGCGCACTAGAAGATAAATTTTTAAAAGATAATCGTTTGATCGTTATTTTAAATGATAACGACATGTCAATTGCCCCGCCAACTGGGGCGATGTCTCATTATTTATCAAGACTTGCTTCTTCAAAATCATATTTAAAAATTCGTGATTTAGCAAAAAAAGTTGCTCATAAACTTCCCGATGGAATTGGAAAATATCCTCGCAAATTTGAAAAAGCTGCCAAGGAATGGTGGATGGGTGGCAATATTTTTGAAGAAATGGGCTTTTATTATATTGGACCAATCGATGGACATAATTTAGATGTTTTGGTTCCAATTTTAGAAAATATAAAAAATGACCATTCTTCTGATCCAATTTTAATTCACTGCGTAACTCAAAAAGGCAAAGGATTAAATGAAACAATGCAGTCTGATGATAGGCTGCACGCGGTTGCAAAATTTAATCCTGAAACCGGAATTCAAGAAAAAGTAAAATCAGAATTTCCAAGTTATAGCAAAATTTTTGGACAAAGACTTTCTAATTTAGCCAAAAAAGATGATAAAATTTTAGCAATTACTGCTGCAATGCCAACTGGAACTGGGCTTGATATTTTTACCAAAGATCATCCAAGTAAAATATTTGATGTTGGAATTGCTGAACAACACGCAGTTACATTTTGCGCAGGGCTTGCCTGCGAAGGATTAAAGCCATATGCAGTAATTTATTCTACATTTTTGCAACGAGCTTATGATCAGGTGGTTCATGATGTTGCAATTCAAAATTTACCAGTAAGATTTATGATGGATCGCGCTGGTTTTGTTGGCTCTGATGGCCCAACTCACGCCGGTTCTTTTGATATTGCTTATTTAATTAATTTACCAAATTTTATTTTGATGGCCGCATCATCGGGGCAGGAATTGGTGAAAATGGTTAATACCGCAAATGAAATAAATGATCAACCTTGCGCTATTAGATATCCAAGAGGCGATGCTGATAAACAAATAGATTTTGATGATAATGAAATTTTAGAAATTGGTAAGGGGCGCGTTATTCAAGAGGGATCAAAAGTTGCCATAATTTCTTACGGCACAATTTTAAATAATGCAATTGCTGCGGCAAAAATAATTAAATCAAATTACAATATTGACATCACGATTGTTGATGCTCGTTTTGCCAAACCTTTTGATAAAGAATTAGTAACAAAATTAGCGCAAAATCATGAACTTTTAATTACTATAGAAGAAGGAGTAATTGGCGGATTTGGCTCAATTGTGTCGCAATTTTTATTAGAATCTGGGTTTTTAGATCAAGGAAAATTAAAGTTTAGATCGCTAGTTATGAAAGATGAATTTATTGAGCAAAATAAAATTGATGTGATGCAAACGCAAGCTGGAATTGGGGTTAATTCGATTATTGAGTTGGTTGGAAAATTTGTTGAAAAATAAGCGAAATTACAAATCCCTTCTTAGCTAAGCAGAATTCCGGTCATTGAGCGAAGTCGAAATGTCCGGCTTTTCAACCTCTAATAATTCCCAGCCAATCTATCAATTATATCAATCGGTAGTAAAATATAATATTGCCCTTGAGCTGCCATATTAAAAGCTTTGTCTTCAGCATCTTTTCCATATCCAAAAAATATATCTCCCCTCACAACTCCTTTAATTGCCGAGCCAGTATCTTGAGCAATAAAAAGATGAGAATATTGCTGTTTTGATCCATCAAGTTTTTTTAATTTTGTATCAACAGATCGGAAGAGCACACGTCTGAACTCCAGTCACATCACGTTATCTCGTA
>CALBSF010000305.1 GCA_937927795.1 uncultured Rickettsiales bacterium | reverse complement strand
CAACCGAACCTTTGCGACCAGCAAAATGAAGGGCGCTCCAGCCATCAATATTTAAAATATTTACATCAACCCCTTTTTCAATCAAGAAATTCACAGCTTCAATTTGATTATTTTGCGCCGCATAATGAAGAGCACTTGCGCCACGTTCATCAACGCAGTTAACGCTAACTCCAGACTCAACAAGAGCCTTTAAAATTCTTAAATCGCCACTTTCGGCAGTAAGAAAAATATTATCAACCATTTTAAATCTCCTTAATCAATTGCTCTTTAGTGAATCTAACTTTTTTAAGATTCTGATATCTATCATCTTGCTGCCTAAATCCAAGTGCGCAAACACAAAGCGCCGAATGATCTTCGTCAATTTGTAATATTTTATTATATTTTTCTATGTCAATTCCTTCCATTGGACAAGCATCAATTTTTAATAAAGCTGCAGATGTTAATAAGTTTCCAAGTGCTATGTAAGCTTGCTCTGCCGCCCAAGCAGCAATATTTTTTTCACCATTAATTAAAGATCCAGCCATCATATTCTTATAATCATTTAACATCGAAACTTCTATTTGACGAGTGATGGCGGTTAAATTAATAAAATCTTCGATATAACTTAAATCGATGTTCTTTTTCCCTACAAAAACTATTAAATGAGAACATTCCACAATTTGAGCTTGATTCCAAGAGGCGGCAGTTAATTTTTCTCTTAAAGCTTGGTCTTGAATAATTATAAATTTATAAGGCTGCAAACCAAAAGAAGAAGCGCTTAGAACAAGCGTTTGTTTTAAAGCATCTAAAGTTTCACCATCGATTTCTTTATTTTTATCAAAATGTTTGGTCGCATATCTCCAATTAAGTGCATTGATCAATTCTTTTTTTAGCATCTAAAGCAAGGTTTTAAGTTAAAATCACCAAGAAATTCTTGGGTTAAGGTAAGGGCGCAAATCACAGCGGTATCAGCCCTTAATATTCTCGGACCCAAATTTAGAGAATAAAGATTTTTTAGCAAGTGCATTTTTGCAAATTCCTCTTTTGAGAAGCCTCCTTCAGGACCAATTAAAACAATTATTTCTTGATCATTATTTTTTATTTTCGTAAATAATTCACTTGCTTTTAAGCCTTTTCCTGACTCATCGCATAAGATAATAATTTTATCATCAATATTTTTTTCATCTAAAAATTTATTTAATTTTTTTATTTCCAAAACTTCAACAAAATCATTTCTTTCACATTGCTCAAGAGCTTCTTTGATGGTTGATTTAAAGCGTTCAACATTGATTTTATCAACAATTGTATGTTGAGTAATTATGGGCTGAATTCTTGCCACGCCAAGTTCTACAGCTTTTTGAGCGATAAATTCAATTTTTACATTTTTAAGTAAAGAAAAAGCCAAAGTAATATTTGAAGCTTTGTTTAAATTAGCAATTTTTTCTTTTACATCTAAAATCAAAAATTTCTTTTCAACACTAGAAATTACTGACTCAAACTCACCATCAAGACCATTAAAAATAAAAATTTTATCACCAATTTTCTGCCGCATAACTTTGCTCAAATAATCAAAATCATTGCCTTCAACCTTGATTTGACTATCTTGCTTTAAATTATCATTATCAATAAAAACTCTAATTTTTCTCATTTTGTTGCTTTAAAAATCTTATTTTGCTAGACTAATCAAATTGGCTATAAATACATTTAAAAT
>CALBSF010000304.1 GCA_937927795.1 uncultured Rickettsiales bacterium | reverse complement strand
GGTCTTCGTCATTGCGAGCGAAGCGTGGCAATCCATTTTAAAGATATAAAAATCATCAAACATCTGATCATTCTATATTTTAAATCATGAATTTTCTAGTTTTATCCTTAATTTTTACTGCAATATTAGCGTTTTTCTTAAATCGCAATATCAAAAAAATTCGTCTTTTAAGCGATAAAAAATCTCGCTTTAATTCACTTACAATTCACTATGTTTATTGCTTTATTTTATGGGCAATGATGTTTTCAACCGTTATAGTTCTAGCAGATTTCGATAGTTTAGCAAAATATTTTTTAATTGCATTTTTCATTTTTGGTAGTTTTTTTCTCATCAAAAAATCTCATCAAAAAAACTTTAACGCTAAAAATCACATTGAATCTGCTGGCGTTATATTACTTTCTATCACCGCTGGAATCGGCATTCTAATTACCATCATCATCACTGCTTCAATTTTATTTGAGTCGCTAAGATTTTTTGAATTAGTAAATATTTTTGATTTTTTATTTGGTCTTGAGTGGAATCCGCAAATGGCGATTACTGACGAGCAAGAAGTTGGCAAAAGCTCATTTGGCGTTGTCCCAGTGTTTTTAGGAACCTTGCTAATTACTTTTATAGCAATGCTAGTTGCAATTCCAATTGGCATTATGGCGGCGATTTATTTGGCGTTATATGCAAAATCAAAAACTCGTGATTTTTTAAAGCCAATTTTAGAAATTTTAGCTGGCGTTCCAACCGTTGTTTATGGCTATTTTGCAGTAATTGCAATTGCTCCATTTTTCAAAACCATATTTACAGCTTTAGGTTTTGATATAGCCTCAGAAAGCGCTCTAGCCGCGGGTTTTGTAATGGGAATTATGATTATACCTTTTATATTATCACTAACCGAAGACGCCCTAACTTCAGTTCCAGGCGCTCTAAAAGACGGAGCTTTGGCGCTTGGCAGCACCAAATCTGAAATGATTAAAAAAGTAGTATTACCATCAGCAATGCCAAGCATAGTTGGCGCCATAATTCTAGCCCTTTCAAGAGCAATCGGAGAAACCATGATCGTTGCCATGGCCGCAGGACTAGTTGCAAAACTCACCATCAACCCATTTGATTCAGTAACCACCGCAACCGCTCAAATCGTAACTCTTCTAGTTGGCGACCAAGAATTCAACTCCCCCAAAACCCTAGCCGCCTTCGCTTTAGCCCTAACGCTATTTGTTACAACCTTCATTTTTAATATTATCGCTTTGGCGGTTATTAAGAATTTTAAGAAGAAATATGGGTAGTTAAATTAATTAGATAGTAATGACCCTCTCGTCAAAGGAAGACAAAATCCTAAAATCAATTGTGATCGCCTCAGAAAATAACCCTAACCGACCAGAATTTCCGGCGGGCAAAGGTAAGTTTCCTGCTACGCCAACTTATAAAATACAAGTTCCTGGTTTTTCCAATATTTGGCTTAAAGATGAAAGTTTTAATTTCAGTGGAACCCATAAAGATAGAATGGCGTGGGAAATTATTGTTACTTATCGAGATTTTTTATTAGCAAAAAAAAGTAGCTCATTTAGTAATGATCTGCCAGTCATGTCCATAATATCTTCAGGATCTGCAGCGGTTGCTATTCAAAAGCAATTAAAAAAATATAATTTACCTAATCTTAGAGTTTTGGTGGATAAAAATTGTGATGAAGATTTTTTAAAGTCTCTAAAGTCTATAAACTGTGAAATTTTTGCTACCGATTTAGCTTCAAAATCACTTAGTAGTAAAGAAATTTTAGATTTAACCAATAATGTTAGTGGCTTTGATATTACTTCGGCAGAGGCTTTAGATCCTAGAACAAGATTCTATGATAGATCGGAAGAGCACACGTCTGAACTC
>CALBSF010000303.1 GCA_937927795.1 uncultured Rickettsiales bacterium | reverse complement strand
CTGTTATAAAGGCCTAATAGGGCGATGTCTCTATGAAGTCCTAACCCACGCTGATCTTAAGGATGATTAATAATGCCAACCTCTGCTGCCTCGAGCGCTCCCACACCGCCGCGTGGTGCCGATGCAGCTGTAGTTTTAGCCGACGGCACAGTGTTTTGGGGTAAAGGGCTGGGCGCCGCGATGCCTGCGGGTGTGGTTGCTGAGGTCTGCTTTAATACCTCTATTACCGGTTATCAGGAAATTCTCACCGACCCGTCTTATGCCGGTCAGATCATCACCTTCACCTTTCCGCACATTGGAAATGTTGGAACGAATGACGAAGATATTGAAACGGCACGTGTTGCTGCGCGCGGATTAATCTTGCGCGAAGATATCACTGAAGCATCGAATTGGCGCAGCACGCAGCATCTGCAGCCGTGGCTTGAAAAAAATAATTTAACTGGAATTTCAGGAATTGATACTAGAAAAATTACTAAATTAATTAGAGCAAAAGGCGCAAAAACGGTTGCTATAATTTTTGCTGATAATATTGATGAAAAATTAATCAAAGAAACTGTTGAAAAAATCAATAAAGTTAAAGATTTAAATGGTGTTGAATTGGCGAATGAAGCTAGTGAGAACCGCGAATATCACTGGGAAAATCAAGGAATTTGGCAGCAAGAAAAAAATTCTTATCACACAGTAACTAGCAAGAAATTTAAAGTTGCAGCAATTGATTATGGTGCAAAATTAAATATTTTACGCTGCTTAACTGAAGTTGGCTGTGATGTTGAGGTGTTTGGCTCTAAGGCTAGCTTTGAAGAAATTATGAAATATAAGCCAGATGGAATTTTTCTATCTAATGGCCCTGGAGATCCGGCTCAAACTGGTAAATATGCAATTCCTGTAATTCAAAAATTCTTAGAAAATAAAATTCCACTTTTTGGAATTTGTTTAGGTCACCAATTACTTGCTTTAGCGATTGGAGCGAAAACTTCTAAAATGCATCAAGGACACCGTGGCGCCAATCATCCAGTGCAAAATTTAAAAACTACAAAAGTAGAAATTACTAGTCAAAATCATGGTTTTTGTGTGGAAAAAGATTCTCTTCCTAAAAATGCAAAAGTAACCCATATTTCTCTTTTTGATAATACGGTTGAAGGCTTGGAGTTAAATGATTGTCCGGCATTTTCTGTGCAATATCATCCAGAAAGTTCTCCGGGGCCAAGCGATAGTTTTTATTTATTTGAAGAATTTATAAATTTAATGAAAAAAAATGGGCGCAATTAGTAGTATCTATTTTGCTATTTTCATTCCACTAATTGCCGCGCTTCTTTGTCAAGTTTTTCATAAAAAAATAGTGGTTTTTTCAATCACTTTTTTAAGTTGTGTTGCACTGCTTTTGTTATTTTTAAAAACCTATCCAGTTACTTTAGCAAAAGAATTTATCTTAAATGATTTTAACCTTTCAAATCCATCTTTAGCTTTAGAACTCAAGCTAGATAAGCTTTCAATAATATTTCTAGTTTTATTTATTTGTTTAAAATTAATTACTTTAGTTTTTTACAAAAGCGACATAGAAAGAAATTTAAATGAAAATAATCATAAAATTTTTTATTCAGTTTTTTTATTTAATGTTTTTGGGTTAGTTGGAATTTTTACCACTAATAATATTTTTAATTTATTTTTATTTACTGAAATTTTTAGTTTTGGCTTTTTTGCATCTCTTTTTGTTTTGCGTAATCAAAAATTATTAAAAATATCTTTTAAATATTTCTGTATTAGTGCAGCTTCTTCGCTGTTGATATTGTTTAGTTTTTTTATAATTTATTTAATTACTAAAGAAACTAATCTTGATTTAATTTCGCAAAAACTATCACTAATTTCTTCAGGAAATTCTGAAATTTTATGGTTAATTTTTTTATTTCTGTCAGCTGGATTCGTGGTCAAATTTTTTCCATTTTGGCTATATTTTAAAAAAATAAAAAATACTGGGTTTAATGCTGATTTTCTTAGTATTAATATTTTTTTTATTAAGCCTTTAGTTGGCATTTTTTTAGTTAGAAAATTTACTTACCTTTTATTTCAAAATAATTTTTTTGCTAATTCTGGATTATTAATAATTCTATTAATTTTATCAGTTTTGTTAATTGTTTATAGTGCGCTTGAATTATGTAGGCAAAAGC
>CALBSF010000302.1 GCA_937927795.1 uncultured Rickettsiales bacterium | reverse complement strand
AAATTAATAAGTCACTCTATCTTTCATTCGCAATTACCATTTTGCCAATTGCTTTTATATGATTGTCTTGAATTATTTGTGCAAAATAAAATGAGTGCAGGAACTTGTTATTTAAATATTACGAGGGGTGTTCACGCTAGAGTTCCTTATGTTCCAAAGGATATAAAGCCAACTATAAATGCTACGGTTTCTTTAAGAAAATCAGTTTCAAAAGAAGAATTTGCAAAAGGTTTTACCGTGTTAACACATGAAGATATTAGATGGAGCAGATGTGATATAAAATCAGTTTTACTTGCGCCATCTTCTTTGATTAATCAAAAGGCTAAAGACTTGGGTTTTAACGATGCAATTTTTATTCGCGACGGATTTGTTACCGAAGCTTCTTTTGCCAATGTTTTTATTGTTGATGAAAATGATGTTTTAATTACCAGGGCGCCAGATAATTTTATTTTACAAGGAATTACCAGAAATCGTCTAATTGAATTAGCGAAGAAAAATAATATTAAAGTTGAAGAAAGAAAATTTAATTTGGAAGAGTTATTGTCGGCAAAAGAAGTTTTTTTAACCAGTTCTAGCCTTATTATTAGGCCAGTTGTGAAGGTTGATGAGGTATTGATTGCGGGTGGGAAAGTTGGGAAAATTACTAGAATTTTAAATGATTTATATTCTGGTTTTTTACTTAACTAAGAAATTAATGGGTCCTGTGGCGCGGCCATTAATAAATTGATCAAGGTAAGGGTTGCCAGATGAATCTAAATCTTTTACATCGCCAAACCAAATTATTTTTCCATCAAAAAGCATCGCAACTTTATCAGCGATTTTTCTTGCTGAGTGCATGTCATGAGTGATTGTAACTGTTGTGGCGCCAAGTTTTTTTGAATTAGCAATAATTAAATCATTAATCACGTCAGCCATTATCGGATCAAGGCCAGTGGTTGGCTCATCAAAGAAAATAATTTCTGGATTTGAAGCAATTGCTCTGGCCAAAGAAGCTCTTTTTTGCATTCCGCCAGATAATTCTGAAGGAAATAAATCTGCGGTTTTGTCGCTTAATCCAACTGATTTTAGAGTTTGAATTGCAATTTCTCTGGCTTGTTTTTTATCAATTTTTTTATGGTGTAAAAGTCTAAAAGCAACATTTTCCCAAATAGGAAGTGAGTCAAATAAAGCGCCACCTTGAAATAAAAATCCAAATTTTTCCATTAATTTATCACGGCTCTTTTCGGCGATATTTGAAACTTCTTGTCCATCAATTTTAATGCTGCCAGATGTTGATTGAATTAAGGTGGCGATAATTTTAATCAATACAGATTTTCCACTGCCAGAGCCGCCTAAAATCACCAAAGATTCACCTTTTTTAACGGTTAAATCAATACCACAAAGAACCTCTTTAGAGCCAAAATTTTTAACTAAATTTTTAATTACAATTTTATCCATTTGAAAACTTAGTTATTTTATTGAATTTGATATTAGATTTGGTATATGCTATAGCATATCAATATTATATTTTTTACTTAAATATAATTCAATATTATCAATCTCTGATTGAGTTAAGGATCTATCAAAAATTATTATTTCAGAAATCTTTCCTTTGAATGCTCTTGCAGGAGGGTTGTTGTCTGCAAGGGCCCCAATGTTAATATCAAGATTTTGATAATTAAATGATGCATTTGTTACTGGTGGGTTGTTTGCTTGAGAAATGATGGCGGCATTATTAAACCAAGCGCGTAAAGATGCGTTTGGTAAATTTCTTGTTACCGATGCGATATAATTTTTATTTTCAGAAATTGTTGTTGTGCTGAAAATACTATCCCCGCCCCCACCACCTAATGGAGAGCGATATAATAACCTAAGTGTAGATGAGGATGTTGCCTCAATTAAAATTCCATGCATTCCATTGCCGTTAGTAAGATTTGCATCTGAATCATAAAACACTGCTAAAATATCTCTAGTAGCAGACAAGGCTCCTTGATCAATATTAAATACGACAAATATAGTTAAATTTGCACCTAAATTTAAATTATTTCCATTTAAAAAATCATCAACTCCGTCAAATTGCAGAGAAGGTAAATTACCTATGCCATTTTTTATATAAATAGGTTTGTATGAGTCATTGCTTTGAGTTAAATTAAGTTTTTTTAATGAACTTGGAGAGTTGTCATACCAAGTGCCAACAGAACTATTATCAATTGATTCTGATGCTTTAAAGCTACTATCTAAAGATGTTTCAAACCAGAGAGATAAACCATTAATATTATTAACAACAGAGTTTTTAGTTAAAGATTTTGCGTTATTAATTTGTGATTTTTTTATCATTTTGCTGCCTTGGGTAATGCCAGCAATCAATATTCCAATAACCAATACCGCAACCGACATTTCGGTTAAAGAAAATGCTCTAAATTTTTTATTTTTCATTTAAATGGTATTTATTTTTTCACCAATTCTTTTTCAATTATTTTTTTCAAACTTAAATAATCAACATATCCTTCAGAAATTTCGCCATTGATAAAAAAGCTTGGAGTTGATTTTAATTGCAGAGATTTTGCAGCATCCATACGATGATTTAAAATTTGATCTTGCAGAGATTTGCTTTTCATGCAGGTGCGAAATTTATCAAGGGGCATGCCATCAAGATTGGCAATTTGTTCTAATTTATTTAAAAATTCTTTTTCAAAAGCCCAAGAATCTTGGGTTTTGAACAATGCTTTTACAGTTGAATAATATTTTTCCGCTGAGGTCTCGCCGCCTTCTTTAGCGTTACAAAAAGCAAACATTGCTGCATTTAGAGCTTGTTGGTTTAAAGGAAAATCGCGATATATGAATTTTACTTTTCCAGTATCGATATATTCGGTTTTTAATTTATCAAAAGCTTCAAAAGCAAAGCCAGCACAGTGCGGACAAGAAAGTGAAGCATATTCAATCATTAAAACCGGTGCATTTTTATCGCCTAAAACTAAATCATTTGGTAAAATTTTTAATAATTGACTATTTTTTCTTTGCTCATTTAATTTTGCTTCTTCGTTAATTTTGGCATTTACCGCATCTTGAGGAAGGCTTTGAGATTTTAATTCTTCAGCGCTTTTGCCGACAAATTTAAAGGAAGTTTTGGTTCTATAATTATTAACCAAAATTGCGATAAGCCCAATTAAAGCAATTGATGTCAGTGAGATAATAATGATTTTCTTAAGGTTTTTTGTCATAGTTAAGTCATA
This sequence comes from uncultured Rickettsiales bacterium, assembly GCA_937927795.1. Taxonomy (GTDB): domain Bacteria; phylum Pseudomonadota; class Alphaproteobacteria; order Rickettsiales; family UBA1997; genus UBA2645. The sequence continues at coordinate 1,431 of CALBSF010000302.1, read as the reverse complement.
TATTTCGTTGATTGATAGGCAAAATATATCATAATTCATTTTTTTGGTAATAATCAATATTTTTATGAATAAGTTATCGGTTTTTATTATTGCAAAAAATGAAGCAGATCGAATTGGCGCAATAATAAGTGCAGTAAAAAATATCGCTGATGAAATTTTGGTGATTGATTCTGGAAGTGTTGATAAAACTTGTCAAATATCAGAAAATCTGGGCGCAAAAGTAATTTACAATGAATGGAAGGGTTATGGGCAGCAGAAAATTTTTGGTGAAAATAGCTGCAAAAATAAATGGATTTTAAATATTGATGCTGATGAAGAAGTTTCAAAAGAATTATCGCTAGAAATTCAGAAAATTTTAAGTGAAAAAATATCAGAAAATATTGCTGGTTTTAAAGTAAAAATTGTTAATCAATTTCCGCTAGAAAAAAAGCCTAAAAAATTTGCATATTTTTATAATCAATTCAGGCTTTACAACAAAGAATTGGCGGGTTTTAAGAATAGTGCAATTCACGATTCGGTTGAATTAAAAGATAAAAATTTTGGTCAAATCAAGCAATTAAAAAACATTATTTATCATCAATCATTTAGGTCATTTTCACATTGGATTGAAAAATTAAATTCCTATTCGCAAATGCAGGCTTTTGATAGTTTTAAAAAAGGAAAAAATCCGTCAGTTTTAAAAATATTTTTTATTCCAACTATAGGTTTTTTAAAGGCATATATTGTTCGCCGTTATTTTATTTATGGCTTTGACGGCCTTATTTACAGCTATTTATTTGCTTTTTCAAGATTTGCTAAGGCGGTAAAAACCAGAGAATTATTTAAAAAAAATGATGTTTAAAATTTTTGTTTTTTTCTTACTGCTTTCAAATCAAGTTTTTGCAAAAGATTTGATAATTAAGGATCAAGGCGCGGTTGTTTTTGATTTAAATGACACTAAAGGAAAAGTGGTGATTGTAAATTTTTGGGTTAGTTGGTGTGTAAATTGTAAAAAAGAGATGGAGATTTTAACTGATCTTTACAACAAATATCATTCTTTGGGTTTGGAAGTTATTGGATTTAGCATTGATGAAAAAAGAAATCGTGATGATTTTTTAAAAGTTAAAAAAGATTTAAAATATCCAAATTTTATGCTAGAAGATGCGGTAAAAAACGATTTTGGCTGGCCAAATATGATTCCAAAAAGTTATTTAATTGATAGGAAGGGAAATGTTGTGTTGCTTGAAGATATTGAGGATGTTGAGGGTAAAATCAGGGGTATCATTTTTTAGATAAAACTCGATGAGCAAAGCGAATCGAGGAGGGGTAAAAAATAACAGCCTTACTGGTAATTTTTTAAAAAATTCAATAATTCAAGGTCTACCAAAGCTTATCCAAAACCCCTCCTCGATTCGCTTTGCTCATCGATCCTCCCTGAAAGGGGAGGATGAT
>CALBSF010000301.1 GCA_937927795.1 uncultured Rickettsiales bacterium | reverse complement strand
GTGGAGCTAGTGCCGGAGCTGGTGCTGGAGCTGGTGCTGACATTGTCGGAGGCGCTGAATCTGTTGGAGTGGTATTGAAGCCTTGTTTGAGTAAAAGCAGATTAGAAGAAATTTCAACTGGGTCACGTGCAGCAACTCCTTCATCAGCTTCTGGCAGAAGAGAAAGAGGTGGATCGGCAGCAAGTTTATCAGGGGTTACTACAACACATTAATAATTAAGTTAATAACAAACTAAAATAGACTTGCTATATACCAAGTCTAATATCTATTGACACCTTTTTTAAGAAGGATTTTTGAGGAAAAATTACAGGCAAAGAATATAAGTTGTATCAGGTGATAATTATGTTATTCTTCGAGCAAATTTTTACCAAAAAGACGACGGTTAATTAGGCATAATTAACGCCATAGATAGTTTATTTGCTATGAATCAAATTAGCTCAAAAAATTCTCAGCATAAGATTTTTTCTTTAAAACAGCTGTTTTTGGCTCTAAAACCTCATATTCAAAACCTTGCTTAATCGCAAAATCAATTGCTGATTCTTTGGTTGCAAACTCAAATTTTAACTGAGTTTTAGTGTCATTTGAAGAAACCCAGCCCATTAATTCATTTACTGATTTTGCTTGGCATTCTTGCGCCGGTAAAACTAGCCATTTTTTGCTATTAGCTTTTCCTGATTGCATCGCTGATTTTGCTGGTTTGAAAATTTGCACTTTCATTTTATTGTGCAAAAATTTTCTAACATCAATTAAGTGACCCGCAATTGCTGCTGCAGCTGCCATTGCTGGGCTTAGCAAATGAGTTCTGCCTCCCCTGCCCTGTCTTCCTTCGAAATTACGGTTAGAAGTTGAAGCACATCTTTCACCGAATTCTAATTTATCAGCATTCATTGCCAAACACATTGAACAGCCGGGCGCTCGCCATTCAAAGCCAGCTTTGGTAAAGATTTTATCCAAACCTTCTTTTTCTGCCTGTTCTTTAACAAGGCCAGAGCCAGGAACAACCATGGCTAATTTGATGTTTGATGCTATTTTTCTGCCTTCAACAATTTTTGCCACTTCACGAAAATCTTCTATTCTGCCATTAGTGCAAGAACCGATAAAAACTTTGTCAATTTTAATATCTTCCAAACTAATTCCCGGCTGCAAACCCATATATTCTAAAGATCTTTTAACCGCTTCTTGCTTACCTTTATCAGCAAAACTTTCAGGAAAAGGAATTTTATCAGTAATTGGCAAGGAATCTTCTGGGCTTGTTCCCCAAGTAACTTGCGGCAAAATATCTTCAGCCCTTAAATGAATTTCTTTATCGTAAATTGCATTTTTATCTGATTTTAATGAATTCCAATATTTAACTGCTTTTTGCCAATATTCATCTTTTGGCGCCATTGGTCTGCCTTTTAAATATTCGTAAGTTGTTTCATCTGGCGCAATAAGCCCTGCTCTAGCTCCGGCCTCAATTGACATATTGCAAACCGTCATTCTGCCTTCCATAGAAAGGCTTTCAATTGCACTTCCCGCATATTCAATAACATAGCCGGTTCCACCTGCAGTTCCAAGCTTAGCGATAATTGTTAAAACTAAATCTTTTGCGGTAACTCCAAAACCTAGTTTTCCATCAATTTTAACTAGCATGTTTTTTGCACGCTGTTGAATTAAGGTTTGGGTTGCTAAAACATGTTCAACTTCAGAAGTTCCAATTCCAAAAGCCAGCGCCCCGAAAGCGCCGTGGGTTGAAGTGTGGCTATCACCACAAACTATAACCATTCCCGGTTGAGTTAAGCCTTGTTCTGGCCCAACAATATGAACAACACCTTGTTTTTTATCATCTAAATTAAAATATTGAATTCCAAATTCGACGCAGTTTTTTTCTAAAGTTTCAACTTGAATTTTTGAAGTTTCATCTTTGATTCCAGCAGTTCCGTTTCCTCTATCTAAAATGGTGGTTGGAACATTGTGATCAGCAACCGCTAGGTGTGCTGATGGATTTCTAACTTTTCTTTTTGCAACTCTTAATCCTTCAAAAGCCTGAGGAGAGGTAACTTCATGAATTAATTGACGATCAACATAAATTGCGCTTGAAGAATTGTCATCATAAACTAGGTGTGATTCCCAAATTTTATCGTAGAGTGTTTTTGTCATCTTTGTGTTTTAAATTAAAAAATGATGTTTATTTTAAGAAATTAACTATATTTAAAATAAATTTTTTTGCAATATTAAATGGTTAATTACTATGCCTAAAAAACGTCTTACGCCTGGAAAAAAGCCTACCCCACCCGTAGCTGGTGTTGAAATGACAGCAAGATCTGAAGTTGGAATTGAGGTGGATTATACAAAAGTTTTGGATCAACAAAAATATGCAATTGCACAGCATAATAACATTGTTCGTAAACAAAGATTTGAAGCATCCCCAGAAGAAATTGGCAAAGCAGTGGCTAAGGCTAGATTAAATGGGTCTATACATAGAAAAAATTTGATTGAGGGATATGAAACAGATTTTCTTCAAAAATTATTTGATGATAGACATTTTTATTTTATTTCTATAGTGGGTCAGAATATCTTGCAAGCGCAAAAGTCTTTTACGCCAGAGGAGCTTGATAAAATGCTTGATATAATTAAAAACCCAATGGATGAATTTCGCAAAATCAAGGGTGCTTTTGGTGAAAATGCACAAGCTTTACAAGAATTTTTAGAAAAGCTTACATCAGAAAAAATAAGATCAGAGTATCTTTTAAATCTTTTTGTTGCAGAACATAATACTAGAAATCGCGCAACGCCATTAACAATTGAGGATGAAAGATTTATTTATTTTGCAGAGTTTTTGCCAATAAGAACTGAATTAGCGCCGCAACAACCCCTACTAGCACAAAAACCAACAATCGCGAAGCGCTACAAAAGAACACCAGGAACATTCAAAAAATTCCCCCCCTATCAAATAGGTTCTCATTTCCACATAGAAGAAGAAAGGGGTTATGTTATTAAAGGCAAAAATGTTA
>CALBSF010000300.1 GCA_937927795.1 uncultured Rickettsiales bacterium | reverse complement strand
AAGCGAGAGATCTCTGGCGGATAAACTCATGAGATCTCTCGCTTACGCTCGAGATGACAGTTTTTGAAATTAGTTTTAGCTTTTGGTTATAAAGATAGCACCAGAGGTTATATACCAAATTACAGTAATCTAATGTCTAAAATGCCTAGTTTCAATAAAATATAGCGCAATTCCTTTTTCATCAGCTTTTGCGATAACTTCATTATCACGAATTGATCCAGCTGGCGCAATGATTGCTTTGATATTATATTTTGCGGCAATTTCAATATTATCAGCAAAAGGGAAAAATGCGTCAGATGCAAGATAAGATCCACTTGCTTTATCAATTATTTTTTCATTTTCCAAAAAATTAGCAGCTTTTTTGCAAGCAATTTCACAAGCATCCACGCGGTTTGTTTGACCAATTCCAAGCCCAACAGTTTGAAAATTATTTGCAACTACAATTGCATTTGATTTAACATGTTTACAAACTTCCATTGCAAATACTAATTGCTCTAGATCTTTTTGATCTACGCCGTTCTTACTCACCTGCTTTAAATTGGAAATATCAATTTTTTTACGATCAGATTCTTGTAATAAAAATCCACCTGAAATCGTTTTTAATTGCGGCTCAATTGGTTTTATAAAATCAGCAATTAATATTCTAAGATTTTTCTTAGCAGCTAAAATTTCCTTAGCTTTTTCATCAATTTCTTTAGCAATAATTACTTCATAAAAAATTTCAGAAATTTTAAGCGCCAATTTTTCAGTAATTTTGCCATTTAAAGCAACTATTCCACCAAATGCGCTTTTAGAATCAGCAAGAAAGGCGCTATCATAGGCATTTTCTAAATTACTAGCAATACCTACTCCACAAGGATTAGCATGTTTTACAATCACGCAAGCTGGTTCTTCAAATTCCAAAACTAAATTATAAGCCGCATCGCAGTCATTTAAATTATTGTAACTTAATTCCTTACCTTGCAATTGTTTTGCATTTACAACACCGTGACTTGAATTAGAATAAACCGCAGCTTTTTGATGAGAATTTTCACCATATCGCAATTCTTGTTTTAAAGATCCACTTAAAACAAAATCATTTGGAGTAACGCCATCAAACCAATTGGCAATCGCCAAATCATAATCAGAAATTCTTCTAAAGGCTTTTTTGGCAGCTTGTTTTCTAAATTCAAAAGAAGTTGCGCCAGAATTTTCATCCATTTGTTTAATTAAGCCTTGATAGTCGGTGGCATCAGTAATTACAGTTTTATAAGCAAAGTTTTTTGAAGCAGAGCGCACCATTGCTGGGCCACCAATATCAATATTTTCGATAATCTCTTCTTCATCATTAGTTTTAGCAACAGTTTCAACAAATGGATATAAATTAACTATCAGCAAATCAATTGATAAAATATCATTTTCTTTTGCTTGTTTTTGATGAGTTTCATTATCTAAAACCCCAAGTAATCCGCCGTGAACTTTAGGATGTAAAGTTTTAACTCTACCATCCATAATTTCAGGAAAATATGTGAACTGCGAAATATCTTTAACTGGAATATTATTATCCGCTAAAAGTTTTTTAGTGCCACCAGTTGAAATTATTTCAACATTTTTTTGAGCTAAATATTTAGCCAAATCAATAATACCAGACTTATCAGAAACTGAAATTAGACAACGAGAAATTTTTTGTAAATTTTGCATAAAGTTTTATTTGAACAATAGAAGACTAGCATTATCTCATATTTACTAAAAATTGTCAATTTTTACCAAAAAACCTTATTTTAAAGTCCTACCAGCCGCCACCTAGCGCCTTATATAGCGCCACCGCCTTAATATCATAATTTAATTTTACCTGATTTAATTTTTGTTTTGCCATCATTAAATCAATATTGGATTGCAAATATTCAATATCAGAAATCATGCCATTTTTTAATCTTTTTTGATTCACCTCAGTAATCATCTGGTTGATTCTGTGACTTTTATTTTCTAAAGATAATTTTTCCTCCTCTTTAATAAAATCAATCATTGCACTTTCCGCATCAAACAATGCTTTATTAACTTTTGCCTGATAATTTATTAATGCTTGTCTTTTTCTTTCATCAGAAATTTTAATTGCCGCACTTAAGCCTCCAAAATTAATCACTGGCATTGAAACGCCTGCCTGCGTTGAAAAAACTCTACTCGAAGCATTAAGCAAATTTCCTGATTTGGTATTATTAAAACCCAAAAAACCACTTAACGAAATTTTAGGAAAAACTTGTGCAATGGCATAACTTTTCATTGCAAAAGCCGATTCAAGTTCGCGCTCTGCCTGCTTTACATCTGGACGATTTCTAAGTAGAGAAACTGGAGCTAAATTTAAAAGTGTATTTTTTAAGATTGGAATTTCATATCTATCATCAAGATAATTTTTCATTTCCCCCGGATTTTTACCAAGCAAAAATTCTAAATTATAAAGTGAGATTTGAGCCTTTGCCTGATAGGCTGCAAGCTCAACTTTACTGTTAATGGCTTCAATTAAAATTTTACTAAAATCAATTTCACTAATTAATCCAGTGTTTTTTTTCTGCTCATTTAATTTAATTATTTCCTCATAAGACTTATTAATCTTAGCTTGCCAAAATAAATTATTTTGATTGGCGCGATAATCAAAATAATTTTTTGCCACTTCAGCAATTAAAGAAATTAAGATATAATTTTTTGCTTCATCTGAGGCTTGCCACAAAGCTTTTGCTGACTGCTTTGCACTATAGTTAGAACCAAATAAATCTAATTCCCAGCTAGCATCAAAACCAGCAGTGAAAAAATTTATTATTGGATGCTTATTAGGATTTATTGGATTAAAAAAATTATTCCTTCTTGATCCTAAAAAAGAGCCACTAGCTTTTGGAAATAAATCAGAATTTTTTAAATCAACATTCGCTCTAGCCTCTAAAACCTTACTAATAGCTATTTTATAGTCATGATTATTTTCTATAGCAATTGCAATTAGGTAATTTAAAAGCGGATCATCGCAATTTTCCCACCAATTATTTTCTGTGGTTGCAAAATCTTTGGGAATTTGATTTTTTAAACTATACCATTTTTTTGGCAAAGCGACGTCGGGTTTCTTATAATCTTCTGATAATTCTTTAAAAAAGATAGCGTCTGATTTTACCCACCCTAAATTAGAAAAATCTCCAAACTCATTGCTTCCGCTAATCGCGTTAACTCTAACAGGATACCAGTAATCTTCCCCGTCAAAATATATTCGTTTTTCTTGAATTAAAGCGTAGTCATTGGTT
>CALBSF010000299.1 GCA_937927795.1 uncultured Rickettsiales bacterium | reverse complement strand
ACTCAAATCAACATAACTTTAATAAGTGAGACAATTTGTCCATGTCTAATTATACCAATCATAAAAACCTTTTGCAGCTTATATATCTAAGATGTATAGCGATATTTGGGCAATTAATTACTATTTTATTTGTTAATTATTTTTTAAAAATAACGCTGCCACTTAATTTGATGATTGCGGTTGTTATTTTTTTAATTTTTATAAATTTGGTAAGTTTTTATAGCTATAAAAAAAACCTTAATATTGGTGATAAAAGATTATTTTTTGAGCTCTTAATTGATGTATTTGCATTTACCATTCAAATTTATTTAAGCGGCGGAATTTCTAATCCATTTATTTTTCTTTTCCTGCTGCAGGTAATAATTGCAACGATTTTGCTTAAGTTGGAATATGCAATTTTGATATTCATAACCACAGTAATTTTTTATTTATCGCTTAGTAAAAATTATCAAAAACTCGAAGCCTTTAATCATCATAGCCAAGATTTTTTTAATCTTCATTTGTATGGAATGCTGTTTAGCTATGTGATTGCAGCAATTTTGCTATTAATTTTTGTTACTAAAATAGTTAGAAATTTAAAAGAAAAAGATCGTAAAATATTGGATCAAGAACAGATTGTAAAAATGGGCTTGCTGGCAACTGGCGCGGCTCACAGGCTTGGAAGTCCTTTAACCACAATTTCAGTTTTATTAAGTGATTTAAAATATGAAAATAAAGATAAAAATTTTATTGATGACATAAAAACAATCGAAAAACAATTGCTGGTTTGCAAAAAAATAATTTCAGATATTACTTCATCTTACGAAAATTCAAGAGTAGAAGAAGCCAAGAAAATTAAGGCTAAAGAAGCTTTTGATAAAATCATTGCAGAATGGAAAAAAGATAAAAAACCAAATAATTTGATCTATGATTTTAATGGTGATGAAAATTTAGAAATTATTTTTAATAATATTTTATCACAAACCATAATCGATATTCTTAATAACGCCCTTGAAGCTTCTCCAGATTGGGTTAGAATAGGAATAAACTTAGATCAAAATTTTTTAGAAATAATTGTGCAAGATAAGGGTGGCGGATTTGATGAAGAGATTTTAAAAAATTTAGGAAAAGCTAGTTTAAGCACCAAGAACAGCAGCGGTTTGGGGCTATTTTTAGCATCAAATAATATTGCAAGAATTAATGGAAAACTCGATATAAAAAATATCGATAAAGGCGCTTTAGTAAAAATTACAATAAAAACAAATGAGTGAATATAATTCAGTTTTAATAGTTGAAGATGATAAAATTTTAGCGGAAAGTTTGAGCAAATCTTTCTTTAAAAGGGGCTATGAAAATGAAGTTGCAAATAGCTCTGAGGAAGCGCTAAAATTGATAAAAAAATTTCATCCTAAATATGCGGTTGTTGATTTAAAAATGCCCGGAGAATCTGGCCTTGAATGTATAAAAAAAATACATCAATTTGATAAGGCAATAAAAATTGTGATGCTTACGGGCTATGCAAGCATTGCAACTACCGTTGAGGCAATTAAAAACGGCGCTAGTTATTATTTGGCAAAACCTTCAAATGTTGACGATATAATTTCTGTTTTTAATGATTGTAAAAAAACTGAAATTTCTAATAAAAAAACTTCAATAAAAAACATCGAATGGGAATATATAAATCAAACTTTAATTGAAACTGATTTTAATATTTCTAAAGCAGCTAATTTGCTTGGAATGCACCGCAGAACTCTAGCGCGAAAGCTAGAAAAAAGAATCATAAAATAATGACCAAAATAGTAGGAATTTTAAATATTACGCCTGACTCGTTTTCTGATGCAGGGAAATATAATTCATTTGAAAATGCGCTAAAACATTTACAAGAAATGCTTATAAATGGCGCTGATATTATTGATGTTGGCGCAGAATCAACGCGCCCAAATGCCACTCCAATAAACGCTTTAGAGGAAATAAAAAGATTACAAATAATTCTACCACAAATTATTTTTGAGGTAAAAAAATTTAATCAGAAAAATAATAAAAAAATTCAAACCAGCATTGATTCTTATCATTTCGAAACCATTAAAATGGCGCTTGAGTCTGGCATTGACATTGTAAATGATGTGAGCGGTCTTGTGGATGAAAAAATAATTGAATTTATTGCGGCAAATAATATCACAACAATTTTGATGCATAATCTGGCGATCCATGCTAATCCTGATTTAATAATCAATCCACACCTAAATTTAAATGAAGAAATTTTAAATTGGGCAAATCAAAAAATAGCATATTTAACCAAAAAAGGTGTAAAAAAATCACAACTAATTTTTGATCCAGGAATTGGTTTTGCAAAAGATGCCGATCAATCAATTAGAATTTTAAAAAACATCGATTTATATAGAGTTTTAGAGCTTCCAATCTATATAGGTCATTCAAAAAAAGGATTTTTAGATAAGATAAATTGCGAAGATTTCGGCTTAGAAAATAAAGACCAAAGCAGAGCGCAAAAAACTTTAATAATATCGCAATATTTAATTGATAAAAATGTTGATTTTATTAGGGTTCACGACGTAAAAGAGCATCATAAATTAATTTGACTATTAGACTGGTCATTTTATAATTAGAAATGGTCATTATATTTTTTTAAGTCAAAAATGCAAAATAACAACATTTCAATTACCGATTTTAAAACTCACTGCCTTGAAATTATTGCAAAATTACAAGCTGGCAATAAGGCGTTAGTAATCACAAAGCATGATAAGGCGGTGGCAAAAATTGAGGCAATCAAACAAGATGATGCTTCAATATTTGGTTTGATGAAAGATCGTATGAAAATTAAAGGCGATATAATAAATCCAATAGATGAAGAGTGGAGCTGTGAAAATGAATAATTTAATAATGCTAGACACCCATGTTTTATTGTGGGTTTTAATGGATTCCAAAGAAATCAAAGATTCGGTTAAAAAACAAATAAAGCTTGCACAAAAAAATAATAAATTAATTATTTCTTCGATTTCTTTATGGGAAATTGCAATGCTTTATTCTAAAAAAAGATTAGATGTTTATGAGCCTATAGAGCAATATCTAAAGTCAATTAGCCAAATTGATGGAATGCAAATTAGTGATATTTCATCACAAATCGCTGCAACCAGCGTTTCTTTGGGTGATGATTTTCATGGAGATCCGGCGGATAGAATAATTAGCGCAACCGCCAAAATTAATAATGCAACTTTATATACT
>CALBSF010000298.1 GCA_937927795.1 uncultured Rickettsiales bacterium | reverse complement strand
TGATGCAAAAGCTAAAGCGAAGCCAGCTAACATCTGATTTGACATGCCGAAAAGTGGCCATAAAATATTTATCCCGCCATTTGGATCAACTATTCCAACATATAAAAAATATCCCCAAAGAGCTACAACCACAAAGCTTGCTAGAATATCAAATTTTTTATGTTTTAAATTGGTTAAATCTTGAAGCATAAATCTTGCAACTCTAGTTCCAGCATCAAGAGTGGTTAATATGAATATTGCTTCAAACATTATTGCAAAATGATACCACATTGCGATCATGTTTTTTCCAAAAGTTGAAGCAAAAATATTTGCCATTCCAACCGCTAAGGAAGGCGCTCCGCCGGTTCTTGCAAATAAAGTTTTCTCTCCCATTTGATTTGCTAAATTCGACATTGTTTCTTCTTTTAATAAAAATCCCCATGAATTAATGGTGGCAACTGCTGCTTGGGAAGTTTCTCCTACTGCTGCTTTTGGGCTGTTTATTGCAAAAAATATTCCCGGCTCCAAGCTGCAAGCGGCAATTATTGCAACCACTGCCACAACTCCTTCGAGCAGCATGCTTCCATAACCAATTAACCTTATATCTTTTTCACTAGAAATTATTTTTGGAGTAGTGCCCGATGCAACCAGTGAATGAAAGCCTGAAATGGCGCCGCAAGCAATAGTGATAAATAAAAATGGAAAAATTTTGCCACTAAAAATTGGACCGTTCCCATCAATAAATTGAGTAAAGGCGGGCATTTTTATTTCTGGTTTTAAAATTAAAATTGAAATTATTAATAAAAAAATTGTTCCGATTTTTAAAAATGAAGAAAGGTAATCTCTTGGCGTTAGTAAAATCCAAATTGGCAAAGCCGCGGCAGCAAAGCCGTAAATCATTATTGAGAATGCTAAAAATTTTGCATCAACATCAAAAATTGTCGATAAAACTTCATGATTGCTAACAATTTTTCCACCATAAATTGCTAATAAAAATAACAACATTCCAGCAATGCTTGCGCTAAATAAAGCACTTGGTTTTAAGTAAAGATATATTCCAATTAACATTGCAATTGGAATGGTCATTAAAACTGTAAAACTGCCCCAAGGGCTGTGCATCAAGGCTTTTACAACTATTAAAGCTAATACTGAAATTAAAATTATGATGATTGCAAAAGTTCCAATTAGCGCAACATTGCCAGCAAAATTTCCAACTTCATCTTTAATCATTTTTCCTAAAGATTTTCCATCTCTTCTAACTGATGCAAATAAAATTATCATATCTTGCACGGCGCCGCCAATTACGCATCCAAATAATATCCATAAGGTTCCAGGAAGATAGCCAAATTGAGAGGCTAGGGTGGGTCCAATTAATGGGCCGGGGCCTGCTATTGCGGCAAAATGATGACCAAATGCAACCCATTTATTAGTTGGAACAAAATCTTTTCCATCATTAATTTTTTTTGCTGGAGTTAATTTTGTATCATCAAGAAACAAAACTTTTGTAGCAATCCATAAACTATAAAAACGATAAGCGATAATTTGAATGCAAAAACAAGAAATTATTAGCCATAAAGAAGAGATGTTCTCGCCGCGAGTTAACGCTATCGCTGAAAGACAAAAAGCGCCAAGAATTCCAATTGAAATCCAAATTAAAATACTAAAAAAATTTTTTTTCATATAGATATTTTTATATTAGTTTTTGCTTGCGATAAAAAAAATTATAATAACAATTGTTTATAAATATTTTAATATTTTTTTGATAATTATATGGCAGCACAAAATACTCTTTCGATTCTTGAAACTATTAAGCAGAAGATGCAAAAACTCGATGGTAATAATAAGCCAAAACCAGCTGCAATAGAGCCTGAGGTCAAGACTTCTCAAACTTTACCATCATCTTCAAATCAAGCAACTAATTTAACGGCAAATGCCGCTCCTGTTGATGCTCAGGTTCAAAAACAAAGCGGCGATAATCTTGATTTTGATTTCGATGTTGATGATGAAAATTCTTTTACAAACAACTCGCCCGCTAATAATAAATTAGAAGAAAAAAAGCCTGAGCCTTTGCAAAGTGCTCACGAAGAATTAAGTGATGATGAGTTTGAAAAATTAATGAATATGGATCATGATTTAGATGATGAAGACGAGGATGATGTTCAAATAGAAGAACAAACTTTAGAACATCCGGCCTTAGAAAATCTTGATCAAAGCTTGCCTAATGTAAATAATCAAGCTTTAGAATTTCAAAAAGATGATTTTGATTTTAATAACGAGAAAGATCTAAATAATTTGGTTAATGATGCTTCTAATAATGGTGCCGCCGGGCAAAAAAAGCCAATTACATTTGATGATTTGGATAATATCGATCTTGAAGAATTGGAAGGAAATGTTAATAAAGCGCCCGCAGAGCCGGTTGTAAAAAAAGAGTCTATATTTTTTAAAGCTCAAGTGGCTATGAATAAAATGCCAGAAGCTAATATTGTTTCAAATGTAAATAATTTTGATGATTTAGAAGGTGATAAATTTGAAGATGAAATGATGGCTCCACCTTCAAACGAATCTGGCTTGCAATCTAATTATGTTGATAATAACTTAAGACAGAGCGTGTTTGATATTAAGCCAAAAACAACTAATAATTACGATTCTCAATCAAATTTTGATTATTCTATGCAAAAACAACAAGATGTTAACCAGCCAAAGTCATTCGACCAAAATCTGACAAATAATAACCAGTTTGCGCAATATAATTCTGTAAATGATCAAGCCTTAGCTTATCAAGATCAATTTCAAAAAAGAGCAATTTTAAACGAAGACACAATTCGTCAAACTTCTGATTCAGTTAAAAAACTAATTGATGCTAAAAATATGGTTGCTGGAATTAAAGGATTTTCTCAAAGTCCAGTTTTGGCGGAAATTGCAATTCAATTATTAGAGCCAAAATTAGAAAAATGGCTTAATGAAAATCTTGCTTATATTGTTGAAGACATTGTTCGTGAAGAAATAAAAAATATAATTCCTAAGGAATAAAATAGTAAAATGAGTTATATTTTGGGGATAGAAACCTCTTGCGATGAAACTGCAGTTGCAATTGTTGATGATAAAAAAAACATTTTAAGCAATGTTTTAAATTCTCAAATTGATCTTCATAAAAAATATGGCGGTGTGGTTCCTGAGCTTGCTGCTCGCGGTCATATTGAAATTTTAGATGACTTAATTTTGCAGGCAATTCAGA
>CALBSF010000297.1 GCA_937927795.1 uncultured Rickettsiales bacterium | reverse complement strand
GCTCTTCCGATCTATTTGTTCTTCGCTGCTTCCTCGATAGTCGTTGCGATTAAATCTTGTTGAAAAGATGGCTGATTGCTGATTTATTACTCCGTAAATTACATTATAAAACTTTTTTAAGTATAGTATTCTGCTTTTCTCTTCTATCCCCTCATCTAAGTAAAAAGAACTTAATACCTCTTTTTTTGTTCTTCCAGAATTTTCGCCACTCAATTTTTTAGCATCCATTGGTGCATGAAAAGGGCAATAGTGTTTATCATTATGTTGAAAAAAATCTTCATAAAAATTGCTATACTCTTTATCCGTTATATTGCGATAGAGGCCTTCAAACTGACATGAAAAACCTTTGTCTAAAGGAGATCCATAGATTTCTCGTTTAATTTGACAGCTTATATTCTTATCCTTAATACCACCCCTTGTTTTACGATCATTTTTCTTTTTCATTTTTTTAGCTGATTTTTATGTAATTAAGTTTGCTTTAATTTTGAAAAAAAGCACCAAGTCACTTTCTCGCCTCCATTTAAAAATGTTTTTTAGAAAAAATTCTTCCATTTCCTGATTTTAAAAATTTTTCAAATTCAGTTGCTTTAGCTGCATCTTCAAAGGCGATGTAATTTTTAATTTTCCAAGGACAGAATTTATTGGTATGGATTGATTTGCCGGAATTATGTTCAGATAATCTGCGCTTTAGATCTGATGTAGAGCCTATATAAAAGCGTTCTGGATTTAAGAGGGAATTTAGGATATAGGTGTAATGCATGAATTCTAAGGGTGATAGAAAGATTTGTTTGGTTTGGAACTTGTTGGACTAGCCCACTTACGCACTTCGTGCTACAGCGCGGCATCACGTTTCGCTAATCCCTACACCGCTATTGTGCTTCGCCCAATCGCGCTGTAGCGAAGCGAAAGCGGATGGCGGATGGGGTGAGATTCGAACTCACGGTGGGCGCGAACCCACGGCAGTTTTCAAGACTGCTGCCTTAAACCACTCGGCCACCCATCCATAAAGAGAAGGAATAGTTTTTTGTAGTAATAGATTTGAACGCTAGAAGCCTTGTTAGAGACTTTTTAGACTAATAATAACCTAAAAAAATCTGCAAAAGAATTTTTTACGCGCAAAAATATTGGTTTAAAAAAGTAAGGGTAAGCATTATTGCTGGTTTTTTTTAAATTTCAAGCTTTCTTCTTTATCTTTCTTAAAAGTAAATAACCTTTTCTGATAAATTATTCTTTTCTTTTAAGAAAGAATTTAGGGCGCTTTAGTGTTTTGAATGAAAAGTTAAAAAATTGAGGGGGAAGTTTTGGTATTTTTGACCCCTCACCGATTCAGCCTTACGGCTTCATCGACTCTCCCTCAAGGGGAGAGTAATTAAACCGAGAGCCTATACCAAGCTAAAATCATCTTGACCCATTTTTAAATCAACTAATATGCTTGAATTTTATTTTTTTTTAAAAATGATCTTTGTCTTGAAGAATTACTTAACAATATTTAGTTTCTTAATAATGCCCTTTAATTCAGGCAATAAAATTTTTGCGCAAGCTCTTGGTGATATTAGAAGGCAGGAAAACAGCCGGGTTGCAGCTTATAATGTGCCGCAGAATTCTAGCGCTTTGCATTATGTTTGCCAAAGCCCGAATCACTTGCTCGCCCTTGAAAATGCAAAAGATTTACTTGATCGCACTGTAGCGCTTGATTTGATTGGGAAAAGGGATGTTAATGGCGATTCTGCAATTGATGTTGCTGCGCTTAATGGCAATGTTGGATTGATGGATTTTTTTGTGCGCTCTTTGAAAGCTGCTAACAGGTCGGCTGAAAGCGATAAGTTAATTTTAGATTCTACTCGGTTTGATCCAAAAACCGAACTTAGTAACGAAGTTATTAAATTTCAAAATGAATATTTGCAAAAAGTTCCTCCAAGTCAAATAGTTGCGGCTACAGCTTCTAGCAGGCTTGATGGTGCTAATAGAATTAAATAAATTATACCAAACCCTAAATCTATACTCCCATTTTTACTAAGGATTTTTGAGGAAAAATTAAAACTTCTCAAAGCCATTGTGGACTGACCCACTATGGCTTTGAGAAGTTTTAATTTTTACCAAAAAGACGAAGTAAAAATGGGAGTATAGATTTAGGGTTTGGTATATCTCTCCTTCTTCTCTTCGTCACCCGCCATTGAAATTAAATCATCAGCATAAATCTGGTTTTGTTTGTCATTTTTATCAATTTTTTCTTTAGCTTCTTTAGCATATTTTTTTGCTTTATCATTTTGTGCAATCAATAAATTATATTCTGCTAAAGCGAGCAAAGACAAGGCTTCTTGATTGATTTTTGAATAGGCCAATGCTAATTGTTTGAATAAAAATGGATTATCTCCTTCAAATTCTTGCGCTTCTTTTAATTTTTTAATTGCTAAATTTAGCAATTCTAAATCTTCATTTTTTAAACTTAAAATTGCACTAGAAAAATATATTTTAATTAGCGCCGCCTCGCGTCTTTCTAGTAATTTACTTGATTTATTATAAGCAATTATTGCGCCTTCAACATTTCCGGTTTCAAATAAAATTTGTCCTTTTGTTTCATATAAAAAACCATTTTTTGGATTTAGTGCGATAATTTTATCCAGTAATTTCAAGCTCTCATCCACCCTGCCCTTTTTAAAAAATGCTAGTGATTTTTTGTAATTTGAAAATTCATCATTTTTATTTTGATATTTTTGTAAAATCACGTCAGGATTTTCCATAAATCCTTCAAATTTTGCCAAAATAAAATCCATTGATTTTTGCAATTTTTGATTAATTTTTTTATCAGAATAATTTTTGCCTGCCGTTCTGCTTTTAATCAAATCAATCCTTTTGCGACTAACTGGGTGAGATAATGAATATTCATCAATTTGTCCTTTGTAAGCCCTCATTTCAACTTCAAATGATTCTAATAAAGTAACAAGGCCGTCTGCGGGATATTGAATTTTATCAAGATATTCAATGGCGTGAGTGTCTGCGGCCTCTTCTTGATTGCGCGTAAATTTCATAAACACTCGCTCTGCCGTTTGTGAGCCGCCCAAAATCAAGCCTTGCGCCGCGTCAGCAGAGCCTCCAACCGCTGCCGCGATTCCAAGCAAATAACTAAGCAACATTACACCTTCAGCTTTTTGCGCATTTTCAAAAGAACGCGCCAAGTGTCCAGCCGCAATATGACCGGTTTCATGGGCAATAACCCCGATTAGGGCGTCTGGACTGTCATATTTTCTAACCAATCCCGTATTTACAAAAACATTTTGCCCACCACTAACAAAGGCATTGATTGAATCGTCATTAATGATATAAATTTTGATATTCTTTTTTTCTAATCTCGCCGCATCAAAAATTGGATTAGAAATTTCGCGCAAAAACTTCTCGGTTTCAACATCGCGAATTAAGGAAATTCCAGCAAAAGCGGTTTTTGAGATAAAAAAGATGAAAATTAAGATGTGAAAGGTAAAATTTTTTATCGACAATTTTTTTAAATATTTTTCTATTTAAATATTAATTTCTTTTTTCAAATAAATTTCTTTTTCAATAATTTTCTTTTCTCGGAATAAAATGAGTGCGAGCAGTCCTACACAAAAGAAGCTGTATATAAAAACCTCAAGTGCGGAATAACCTACACACAACAGCCCAATCAGCAAGGGAATGACCAGGGAAAAGTAAAGCTTTTGGTGTTTGAAATTTGAATTTAATTCCGCTCTAAAAACTAATCAATAATGAAAAAGTACTAAAGTAAAATAAAAAGTCATATT
>CALBSF010000296.1 GCA_937927795.1 uncultured Rickettsiales bacterium | reverse complement strand
TACTATTTCTATTCCTTGAACATTATATTTTTCAAGTAAATATTTAACGTTTTCATACTGAGCTTCTGATTGATAATTAGCAATAATTAACATATCTGCTGCTGAGCAATTTGTGTTTAAAATTGAAATTTCCTTAAAAATATCATGTACTAATTCTTTAATACTATTTCTTTCATACAACTCTTCTCCAGCTAATCTTATCTGTCCAAGACATGTACTGAACCTAAATACTTTTATTAATTTTAATAATTCATCTTTTACATAGGCACGGTCAAAGCCGGACATTTGTCTCGCCAAATGCTTCGTGATCTCTAACTTAAATCCCACCTTAGAAGTATTCACCCCTGTTACCTGCATACTCCCCTGTACCATCTGTACACGTCTATTTTTTGCTTCCAGATGCCTTGCTTCCAGATGCCTTGTTAGACGATCTGTTTCTTTTTTCCTTGAATAATTACTAATCGGTGCATGGTTAGGAAAATTATTAGCTTCGGTTTGTTTCGTATCTAATAAAGGAGTTGTTGTTGGAATACCGAAGGTATTTGGCAATAGATTACGCATAAAGGATTTAGTCGTTCCTTTTTGAGTTAATAACACCCCTTGATTTAACACCTCTTTTGCTATTTCAATTTTTTCTAGTTTTGACCCTACTGAAGAACAATCTATATTCGATTTTATTATTTCAGCTAATTGTAAAGGAGACTTTTGTAATTTCTTCGCCAGAACTAAAGCAATATTGCTAGAAAAATGGTGATAAAGAATTTATTTTTTGACATATTTATTTGATGATTGAAAAATAATGAAAATTAAACCATTATGATTTACTTAAGTTTCTAAAAATAAACTTAAATATTAGTTTAATTGCTTTATACACAAATAAATTTACTATATCAATAGTTTGTTTGATTTTTAATTTTTTATTTATAAATTTCAAATTTTTTTATGAAAAAATTTTTACTTTCTTTTTTTGCTCTCATTTTAATTCAAAATGAGTTGTTTGCTCAAGATTTTTTTCTTAAAACCTTCGCAACTATTGAATATAGTGCGCCAGTAGTTAGTGGCAGTAAGAATCGCGATCTTAAAACTAACATTTTTGAAAAACAAATTAAAGATTTTGAAAATATTGCGGTTGGTTTTAATTTTAGAGTTCACAAAAATCTTGGTTTTAATTTAAACTGGCAACAAAGTGATTTAAACAGCAACAGTTTAAGAGATGTTTCTATATCTCAAAAAGCTCATTTCAAAACTAATCACACTAATTTTTCAGCTTTATTTTATACACCAAAAGTTTCTGAAATTATAGAATTTTTCTTTGAAGCTGGTGTCGCAGATATGAATACTAAAATAGCTTATGTTGATGCTAATGGCGCTTCTTATAGCAATAAATCTCATCAAACTATGGGTTTATTTGGAGCCGGTTTTCAATTGACTCCTTTTAAAAAATCGGATGATGCAATTAGATTTTCTATGCAAAAATATAGCCCAAATCTAGGGCTAATTAACTCCAATTACACTACAGTTAGGCTTGGCTACATGAAAGCTTTCTAGTTGTAAATTTATTTAAGGAAAGCCTTCCGTAACTTTAAATTCTTGCTAAAAATATGCCAAAGAATTTCTTATTTACTTCAGAATCAGTTTCTGAAGGTCATCCAGATAAAATTTGTGATCAAATTTCTGATACTTTAGTTGACGCTTATCTTAAAAAAGATCCATTCAGTCGCCTTGCAATTGAAACTTTTGCAACCACTAATCGCGTGATAATTGGCGGTGAAATTAGAGCGCCAGAAATTGCAAAATCAGAAGTTGAAAATATTATTCGTCAAACCATCAAAGAAATTGGTTATGAGCAAAAAGGTTTTGATTGGAAAAATCTTGAAATAACTAATTTAATTCACGAGCAATCACCAGATATTGCTATTGGAGTTGATGCTGCGGGAAATAAAGATGAAGGTGCGGGAGATCAAGGAATAATGTTTGGTTATGCCTGCGATGAAACTGATGTTTTGATGCCAGCGGCAATTTATTATGCTCACAGAATTTTACATAATATCATGGATGCTGTAAGGGCGGGTGAGCTTAAAAATCTCGGGCCTGACGCAAAAAGTCAAGTTACTTTATGTTATGAAAATGGAGTTCCAGTTAAAGCGCAAACGGTTTTAGTTTCAATTCAACATAAAGATGAAATGACTCAGGCGCAAGTAAAAGATTTAATCAGACCTTACGTTGAAAAATCATTGCCAAAAGGATGGATGTGCGCAGAAGAAAAATTTTTAGTTAACCCAACTGGTAAATTTGTAATTGGCGGACCTGACGGCGATGCAGGACTTACTGGTAGAAAAATTATTGTTGACACTTACGGCGGCGCAGCTCCACACGGTGGCGGAGCTTTTTCTGGTAAAGATCCAACTAAAGTAGATCGTTCAGCTGCCTACATGGCGCGCTATTTGGCAAAAAATGTGGTTGCGGCAGGTTTAGCAAAAAAATGTACAATTCAAATTTCTTACGCAATAGGAGTTTCAAAGCCATTATCGCTTTATGTTCATAATCATGGAACTGGAATTGGCGGTGAAAAATTGGTTAAAATTATCAATGATTTAGTTGATTTAAGCCCAAGAGGAATCAGAACCTATCTTGGCTTAAATAAACCAATCTACAAAAGAACCGCTACCTACGGTCATTTCGGCAGAGCGCCAGAAGATGATGGTGGATTTAGCTGGGAAAAAACTGATTTAGCTGAGAAGCAGATCGGAAGAGCACACGTCTGAACTCCAGTC
>CALBSF010000295.1 GCA_937927795.1 uncultured Rickettsiales bacterium | reverse complement strand
CCGCCGATTTTTCAACCAATGTTACTAATGGCAAAGGCTTTGCCTTCTTACTTGCATCGCTAGTTGCAAAAAAATGGCAAGAAGCTAAAAAGCCATCCAAATTTATCGCCCTTGAACTTTGCGGCGGTAACGGTAAATTAGCTAATGATATTTTAACAATTATTGAAATTTTCTCTAAAAACTTTTCTGAGTTTGAAGGCTTATTTGATGCAGTAATTTACCGCACCGTTGATATATCTTCTGGCCTTTCTAAAATACAACAAAAGCGCAATAAAAAATTTGCTGATTTAAAAAAATTTGAAGTAATTTTATCTGACGCCTCTGATAAAAAATGGTTAGAAAAATTTGAATTTAAAAATGAAGCGGGAATTGTTTTTTGCAATGAATTAATTGATCAATTTATTCCAGAATTTTCAATTTTAAACCAACAAACTCAAGCATTTAGACCTTTTTCATTAAATTATATTTTAGTAAATAATTTTGATCATTTTTATAAATTATTTCATTTTGAAGATAAGTTTTACTTGATCATACAAAAGCTAAAAAAATTTATAGCCAATTAAAGAAAAATAGCGATCAACATAAAAGCAATTTAAATAAATTCTTTGATTTAAACACTGATGATGAGCATTTGCTGGTCAACAAAAATGATTTTAGAGAAAAAATTATTTTAACAATATTAAACCCTAGATTAGATAAGGTTAAAGAATTGCGTCACAAAATCTTTTATCTTGAAGAAGAAATTGAGGAAATAAAAAGAAATGATGGTAATAATTTTAAACATCTTGAAGTTGAAATAGCTTTTTTATTGGAAAAATTAGAGCTTCTAAAAAAAGACATAAATAATGTTTGGAGTCATTTTATTATTAATCATTTAATAATTCCAACCACAGAAAAGCCAACTGAGTTTGAGTTAAAATATGCTCAAGATTGCTTACTTTACACATCAGATTTTAAAATTACTTATCACGAAACTCAGCTTGAAAATCTGCTAAAAATTATCGCCTCGTTAAAAAATTACGAATTTTTTGTGTTTGAATATGGGCCGCTACCAGAAGAAAAAACAACGCCTCGCTTATCGCAATATTACGGCTTTTCTTATTTAATGAATGAAGGAAAAGCTTTACATAGCGGCATTCAAAAAAGAATGTTAGAAAGTGGAATTTGCGACCTTTATTCTGAACTATTTTTAGGAGTCGACATTACAATTGAGCTTGATTTTACCAAGATTGAGGAAATTGCTAAAAATTCTGGTCTTAAAAATATTGGAATTTATGGAGATCAAAAAATAGCGGATGATTATTTAAGAAATTCAAATTTAGAATTCTATAAAAAATCCCTGATGCTGCTTAGCAATTATAATGAATTTAGTAATTTAAAAAATGACATCGCCACTATGCGCAATTTTCACAAATCATTTAAGGTGATTAGC
>CALBSF010000294.1 GCA_937927795.1 uncultured Rickettsiales bacterium | reverse complement strand
ATTGCTATATTAATTTAAAACCGACGCTCGTTATCTTGGGTGCGCATCAAAGATAACGAGGGTAATGGATTAATTTTAATTCCAAATCAAAAGAGTGTTTTAAAAAAACTCTTTATAAATTTACAAAGCCAATGAATTTCCCAATTCTATCGATTCTAATTTTTTTGCCAATTTTGTCAGCTATTTTGCTGTTATTTTTTAAATTTAAAAATAATCGCAATTTTTTCATTTTTGGTTTAGTTGTCAGTTTTATTGAATTAGCCTTGAGCGTCAAGCTATTGCTGGCTTTTGATAAATCAGTTACAGATTTTCAGTTTAAAGAAGTTGCTCGTTTTATTTCTAATTACGACATAAAATATTTTGTAGGAATCGATGGAATTTCTATATTGATGATTTTACTTACCGCCTTTCTAACCCCAATTTGTCTTGCTATAAGCATCAATTCAATTGATAAAAGAGTAAAAGAATTTGTGGTGGCTTTTTTATTAATTGAAGGTTTCGTGATTGGCTCATTTGCGGCTTTAGATTTGCTATTTTTCTATATATTCTTTGAAGCGATGTTAATTCCAATGTTTTTAATTATTGGAATCTGGGGTGGAGAAAACAGAATTTACGCCGCTTACAAATTTTTCTTATATACATTATTTGGCTCGGTTTTATTTTTAATTGCAATTATTACTATTTTTCTATTTGCCGGAACCACAGATGTTGTGATTTTAAGCACTAATTTGCCAAGCTTTTTTCCTTTGGAATATCAAAAATGGTTTTGGTTGGCATTTTTTGTTTCTTTTGCAGTAAAAGTTCCAATGTTTCCGGTTCACACATGGCTTCCAGATGCTCACGTTCAGGCTCCAACTGCTGGTTCAGTAATTCTTGCGGGAATTTTAATTAAGCTTGGTGCTTATGGTTTCTTGCGTTTTTCTTTGCCATTCTTTCCTGAAGCATCACATTTTTTTGCGCCAATGGTGTTTTTATTAAGTGTTATCGCCATAATTTATGCTTCTTTAGTTGCTTTGATGCAAGAAGATATGAAGAAAATGATCGCTTATTCTTCAGTTGCTCATATGGGTTTTGTTACTATGGGAATTTTCACTTTTAATCGTCAAGCAATTGATGGGGCAATTATGCAAATGATTAGTCATGGCCTTGTTTCTGCAGCTTTGTTCGTTTGCGTTGGGGTGATTTATGATCGTTTACATACTAAAAAAATCAAAGATCTTGGCGGAATTGCAAATAAAATGCCAAATTTTGCATTTTTAGCAATGATTTTTACCATGGCTTCAGTTGGACTTCCTTCAACCAGCGGTTTTGTTGGCGAGTTTTTAACTATTTTAGGAACTTTTCAAGTTAGTAAAATCACAGCTGTTTTTGCTGCTCTTGGCGTTATTTTGGGCGCTTGTTACATGCTTTGGCTATATAAAAGAGTTTGGTTTAGCGAAATCGAAAATAAAGATGTTTATAATATCTCTGACCTTGGAAAAGTTGAATTTGTTGCGCTTGGCGTAATGGCATTTTTTGTAATTTTGTTTGGAATTTTTCCAAATCTAATTTTAAGTTTTCTTGCCAATCCCGTTATTAATCTAGTTCATTAATTAGCCATGAATTTATCTCTATTACTTCCAGAAATTACCTTATTTTCTGGCGCAATAATAATTTTAATGCTCGATGTTTTTTTAGCTAAAAAATACAAAGAGTTTTTTTATGTTTCCCATTTATTGTCGTTAATTTTTTCTTCAGTTGCAGCTTATTTTGTAATTAAAAATTTTGCTAAAATTGAGCTATCTTTTAATCGATCATTTGCCAGCGACGCCTTTATTTCTCTAGTAAAAGCAGTGACGATCTTATCATTAACTGTGGTTATTTTAATGTCGCTAGATTTTGTTTATACGGTTAAAAAAATCAGTGCTGAATTTTTAGCTTTATTGATGATTTCAACTTGCGGCGGGCTAATTTTAATTTCTGCAAATGATCTTTTGGTTTTTTATTTGGGCCTTGAGTTACAAGCCTTGCCGCTATATTTATTAGCCGCACTAAATAGATCTTCTAAAAAATCATCAGAAGCGGGAATGAAATATTTTATTTTAGGGGCTGCAGCTTCAGGAATTTTATTATTTGGAATTTCTTTGATATATGGTTTTTCTGGAACCACTAATTTCGCTGCTCTAAATGAATTATATCACTCAAAACCAGATGTTGCTCAGTCTTTAATTCCAGTTGCGGTAATGTTTGGTTTTATTTTAATTATCTGCGGAATGTTTTTTAAAATATCTGCCGCACCTTTTCATATGTGGGCTCCAGATGTTTACGAAGGGTCTCCAACCATTATTACTACTTTTTTTGCTACGGTAGTAAAATTTATTTCAGTTATGGTTTTAATTAGATTGGTTGGAAATCTAGTTCTTGGCTGGGTTGGGGTTAATAAAATTTTTATGGTTGTTGGATTAATCTCAATTGCAGTTGGAAGTTTTGGGGCGATTTTCCAAACTAATATTAAAAGGCTACTTGCTTATGGTTCAATAGGTCATGTGGGTTTTGTGTTACTTGCTCTTTCTGCTTTTAGTAAAATTGGAATAGCTAATGCCACATTTTATATGATTATTTACACCATAATTTCCTTGGGAGTTTTTGGATTTTTAAATATAATAAAAAGCAAAAATGATAAAGATGGCGATGAAGAAAATGATAAAATATTTGCAATTTCTTCACTATCTGGACTAGCTAAAACCAATCCGCTAACCGCTTTTTCAATTGCAGTTTTAATGTTTTCTAGTGCTGGAATTCCGCCACTTGCGGGCTTTTTTTCAAAATTTTACGTATTATTTGCAATTTTAGAAAGAACCTCTTTTATTGTGGCGATAATAGCGGTTTTACTTAGCGTTATCTCTGCTTTCTATTATTTAAGAATAGTAAAAATTATGTATTTTGATGAGCCAAGTAAAGTAATCAAAATTGAAGATTATAGTAATGTTAGAGCAGTGCTTTTTGTTATCGCCTTATTTAATATCGCCGCAATTGCTTTGATAAAACCGATGTTGGATTTGATTAATAATTTTTTAAATTTTTAAATGCAGATCCTTGTTTCTTGCAAAAAAGATATTCCTTTAAAAGGTGAAATTGAGGTTGCGTCAGATAAATCAATATCTCATCGTTCATTAATTTTTGCTGCCTTAGCCAATGGTAAAACTAAAATTAATAAATTATTAGAAGGTGAGGATGTTTTAAGAACTGCCGCAGCCCTTCTTTTAATGGGAGTTCAAATCACAAAAGAAAATGATTCTTGGATTGTAAATGGAAGTGGGGTAGGTGGCTTAATTGAGCCTTGCGATATTATCGATATGGGAAATTCTGGAACCGCGGCTAGATTGCTTGCAGGTCTTGTTACTCCTTATGATTTTACTTCATTTTTTACTGGCGATGTCTCTCTTAGAAAAAGACCAATGGGAAGGGTGTTTGAGCCAATCAAACAATTTGGCGCCAAAGTAATTTCTCGTCAAAATGGTTTGATGCCTTTTGCAATTATTGGTGCAAAAGATTCTTTGCCAATAGAATATAAAATGAAAGTTGCTTCAGCTCAGGTTAAAAGCTGCATATTGCTTGCAAGCCTTATGACTAGAGGGGTTACAACAATTATTGAGCCTGAAAAATGTCGTGATCATAGCGAAATTATGATGAGATATTTGGGTTTAGACATCAAGCTGGAAGATTTTGAATCGGGAACCAAAATTTCTTATAATGGTTTGCAAGAATTTGATGCAAAAGATTTTACAATTCCAGGAGATATTTCGTCGGCCGCCTTTGTGATTGTTGCGGCTTTATTGATAAAAAATTCTAAAATTACAATAAAAAATGTTGGGGTTAATCCACTTAGAATTGGCGTTGTAACTAGCTTAATTGAAATGGGCGGTAACATTAAATTAGTTAATGAAAGATTAGTGGCGGGTGAAAAAGTTGCAGATATTATGGTTGAATCAAGTGATTTAAAAGCAATAGAAGTGCCGGCAAGCCGCGCTGCAAGCATGATTGATGAATATCCAATTTTTGCAATAGCTGCGGCAAATGCTAAAGGAATTACTAAAATGAATGGGCTTGCCGAATTGAAAGTTAAAGAAAGTAATCGTTTATTAATGATTGCTTCTAACTTAGAAAAATGCGGCGTTACTATAAAAATGGGAGATGATTATTTGGAAGTTGCGGGCGGCATTAAACAACAAAAAGAAAAAATCAAAATCACAACTGCAATGGATCACAGAATCGCGATGTCGTTTTTTGTAATGGGATTGATGCTGGAAAGTGGTTTAGAAATAGATGATTCTTCAATGATTAACACAAGTTTCCCCAATTTTTTTGAGATTTTTAGAGATTTATTGTAGGGGATATACCAAAAAACAAATCTATACCCTCATTTTTAATAAAGATTTTTGAGGAAAAATTGCAGGCAAAGAATATAAGTTGTATCAGGCGATACAGCGTTATTCTTCGAGCAAATTTTTACCAAAAAAGACGAAGTTAAAAATTAAATATTTTGAGTTAGTTTGAGATATTGCTAAAAAAAACCAAACTTCCCTCTTGACTAAATCTTCAAGTCTTCTAAAATTTTTTCACCAATTTTAAATTAACCAACACACAAGCAAAAAACCAAGATGTTTCACCGCATTCTTTCTACCCAACTTAACAACGCCATTTTTAGTGCTTTTTCTTGCGTTTTT
>CALBSF010000293.1 GCA_937927795.1 uncultured Rickettsiales bacterium | reverse complement strand
TCAGATGTGTGCTCTTCCGATCTGTATAAACTAATTAATAAAAGTTTTTAAGTAATTTAAGTCTACTTGGATGTCTTAATTTTCTTAAAGCTTTTGCTTCTATTTGTCTAATTCTTTCACGAGAAATATTATAAATTTTGCTTAAATCTTCTAGAGTTGAGCCATTTTCAGACATTTGTCTTTTCATTAAAATATCTTTTTCTCTGTCATTTAAATTTGCAAAAGCCGCTCTAAATAAAATTTCTTGCCGCGATCTTTCTTGATTTTTTATGGCGATTTCTTCTTGATTTTCTTGATCATCGGCCATCAAATCAACCATTTCTTTGCCATCAGAATCTTCGCCAACTAAATTATTTAATGAAGTGTCGCTTTGAGAAAGGCGAGAATTCATATCGATAACTTCTTTTTTAGAAACATTTAAAGTGTTAGAAATAATTTCAATATTTTTATCACTTAAAATTTCACTATCTCCAACTTTATGTAGTTTCTTTTTTATTTTATGTAAATTAAAAAATAATTTTTTTTGTGCGGCGGTGGTTCCAATTTTAACTAAAGACCAAGAGCGTAAAATATATTCTTGAATATATGCCTTTATCCACCACATTGCGTAAGTTGAGAATCTAAATCCTTTGTAAGGATCAAATTTTTTTAATGCTCTCATTAAGCCCAAATTTCCTTCTGAAACCAGGTCAACAAAGGGCAGGCCGTAATTTCTAAATTTTGCTGCTAATTTTACTACAAGACGTAAGTGGCTTTGAACTAGAATTTTTGCGGCTTCATTGTCATTTTTTTCAATAAAGCGGGTGGCGTAATTTAATTCTTCTTCAGCAGTTAGAACGGGGAATTTTTGAATTTGACGTAGATAATTTAAAAAATTTGCTTCATCTGCTTTAATTAAGTCAAGATTTCTGTGAGGTTGCGTGATTAATTCTTTACTCATTAGAAAATTCCTCCTTTTGAGCTATTGAGGCTAGCGTTTTTTTAAGAAAAAATCAAGAGTAATCATTTGTTTTTTTGGCTTTCTAAAGATCATCAATGGCGATATCATATTTTTTAGAAAGATATCCCAATATTTCGCGTCTTTCATTTGCCTGAACAATTCGATCATATATTATTATCTCTGAAACTAGTCCGGCATAAGTATTGTTATTTGCACTATTCCATTGATTTCCTCCTATAGACAAACCTGTTGTTGCTGCAGAAGATATGACTGCAACGTTGGAGCCGCCCGCTATATTTGTGATTGAATTTTGGAATACTTTAGAAGAGGTGGTATTTAAAATAATAGTTAAGATATAATTTGCTCCACCTGTAATTGAAATAGGATTAGTTGCGGTGCTTGTAAATCTATAGCCTCCAATTGAAGTGTCCCATATTCCCACTTTATCGGCTTGTAGTCCTATAGCCTTTGTTCCCGAATAGGCATCTAATATTATTTTAGAGTAAGCTGAGCTTCCTTCTATGGGGCGATAAACTATAAAAAAACTATTATAAGTAGAAAGTTGTCCTTGATAAAATGAGTTAAGATTTAAAATTCCAGTGCCATCAAAACTTACAGAAGGAATTTTATTTATGCCAGATATTTCCGTGGTTACTGCGCTGGATGCAGTTCTGGTGAGGGAATTTTTTTGCGCTATAATTGAGCCAGGGCTTATGTCATACCAAGTGCTGATTTGCGCGCCATCTGTTTTGTCAGATGGTTTAAAACTTTCTTTTAGCGAAGTTTCATACCAGGCTATTAATCCAGGTATTTTTGGAACCATGGAATTTACGGTATAATTACGAGCTACGCTAATTCTAGAAGCTTGAATCATTGAGC
>CALBSF010000292.1 GCA_937927795.1 uncultured Rickettsiales bacterium | reverse complement strand
ATCCAGCCTGCGTTACCACGCAATTTTCAAGGCCTTCAATTGTTTTTAAAAATTCTAATTGAACTTCTAAAGGTAAAGAAGTTGAAATTCCATTTGGATAAATTAAATCGCTATTCAAACCTTCTGGCTCTAAGAATATCTGATGACGCTCTTTATCAAAAAAACGGTGAATTTTATCTTCAATTGACGGACAATATCTAGGGCCAAGACCGCTAATATAGCCACCATACATCGCTGATTTTTTTAGATTTTCTTTAATTACTTCGTGAGTTTTTTTATTGGTATAAGTTATAAAACAACTAATTTGTGGAACTGTAATTTCAGAATTTAAATAGGAAAAAGGCTCCGGTGGATTGTCTCCAGCCTGCTCTTCCAATTTAGAAAAATCAATTGAGTTTTTATCAATTCTTGGTGGAGTTCCAGTTTTTAAGCGAGATAAAGCAAAATTATGTTTTTCTAAAGTCTTAGAAAGCCCGTAAGACGGCTGTTCTCCAACCCTTCCTGCTGGAGTTTGTTTATCACCAATATGAATTACGCCGCGCAAAAACGTTCCCGTGGTTAACACCACTGATTTGGTGGAGATTTTTCTTCCATCCTCCAAAATCACTGCCTGAACTGTTTTATCAACTATTTCAATATCTTCAACTGAGGCAAAAATTATTTCTAGATTTTTGTAATTTGCTAAAATTTGATTAATCGCTTTTTTGTAAAGAGTTCGATCTGCCTGAGCCCTTGGAGAATGAACTGCAGGGCCTTTAGAGGAATTTAAAATACGAAAATGAATTCCCGCCATATCAATTGCTTTGGCCATCACGCCGTCTAAAGCATCAACTTCTTTAACAATAGTTCCCTTTGCAACGCCGCCAATCGCTGGGTTACAAGACATTTCACCTAAATTTTCTGAGTTTTTTGTAATTAATAAAGTGGATGACCCCATCCTTGCCGCAGCACAAGCGGCTTCGATTCCCGCATGCCCAGCACCAATTACTATTACATCAAAATTTTGATTCATTAAGTTTTTATATGATTTTTACGTCTTTAAGCCATCATTATAAGGCATCAAAGCATTAATAGCAACTATCTCACCTCTTCAACAAAGGCATTTTTATGTAACTCGTTTAAATAACCCTTAGCTATAATCTGTAACTTTCTTGAAAATATCGCGTTTTTTGCTGCATTTAAATCCTTATCCGCCACTTTACTTTCAACCTTAGCATCAAGCAGCTTAAAAATAAAATAGCCATCAGCTAGCAAAATTGGATTACTATATTCATTTTTATTTAATTTTGATAATTCATTATAAATTTTAGGATCAATTTCATTATGCAAAACCCAGCCCAAATCTCCTGAATTTTCAACGCTCAAACTTTGAGAAAATTGTTTTACAATATTTTTAAAATCTGCGCCGCTCTTAAGCTCCATCACCAATTTACTTGCAAGACTTGCGGCATTTGGCGATTTTGGAATAAATATTTCAGCAATGTGAAATTTTTTTACATTTGTATCAAAATGCTGCTGCTCGAAAAACTCTCTTGTTTCAGCTTCTGTAATTTTTACTCTTGAACGCAAAACGTCTGAAATTATTTTTGACCACATCACTTCCGCCTCAACTTGACGCATATAATTTTCAAAAGATAACCCTTTTTGAATCATTGAAATTTTAAACTGAGTGGCATTCTTTTTTTGCTGAACAGCAATCAAATCAATCGAATCGCGCAACTCTTCAGAAGAAACTTCAATTTTTAATTTTGCAGCATCTTGCCTGATTAGCTCTTCATCTATCATTTTACTTAACACCTGATCAAGTAAAATTTTTTCTTCTGCCTTTGATTTTATTGTAATTTTTGAAACGAATAAAACAAATTTATAACGATCAGCAAGTTCAGAATCTGTAATTATTTTATTGTTAATTTTTGCAACTGCAAAATCAGCAGCCAAAACATAGTTTACTTTGCAGCAAAAAATAACAAAAAATATTATTGTTTTATAATAAAATTTCTTCATTTATAAACGCTGATTCCACGAAGTAAATCAATAGCTCTAGCTAGTTGATAATCTTGATCATATAGTGCCAAACCATCATCTTTTAATTGCTCTTTTTTGGCATCAGTAATTGCAGATTGCAATTGAACCTCAATATGACCAGTTAAATCAGCCTCAGAATCAGATTCTTTTTTATTTTCTTTTTCGATTTTAGCTTCAGATATTACAATATTTGGCTCAATTCCATGAGCTTGAATTGAAGTGCCGCTTGGAGTGTAGTAAAGCGCGGTTGTAAGTCTTAAGGCGCCATGATTTTTTTCAAGTGGAATCACAGTTTGAACTGATCCTTTACCAAATGATTTGGTGCCTAAAACAATAGCGCGCTTGTGATCTTGCAAGGCGCCCGCAACAATTTCAGACGCAGATGCAGAGCCTTCATTAACCAAAACTACAATTGGTAAATTAGGAACTAGATCG
>CALBSF010000291.1 GCA_937927795.1 uncultured Rickettsiales bacterium | reverse complement strand
GCTCTTGTAGCAATAATTTCCTTAAAAAACTTTTCCAAAAAACTTTTCTTTTTTCAGCTCTAATTATCGCTTTTTCTTCTTTAGTTAATTGCGGCTTTTTTGGAGAACATTTTTTTAAAACATAAATATGCCAAGAAAAATAAATCATTGGAATTATTGACAATAAAATATCAACAAAAGTAATATCAATTGCCTTAATCATTCTTTCGATAAGAAGATAGGAAACTAGATAGCCAAGCGCTCCCCACCAGTAAATTACAACATTGACACTCTCTTGCCCAGCCATCGCTTTTTTGAAAGAGTTCTCAATTTTAGCAAAAACATTTCCTTCTTGCATATTTTATTTTTTTTCTGGGTTATAGATCGTTCCAAGCCAAGGCATTTCAAAATCAAAATTACGAAATTCTTGGGTTAATTCAACCGGCTTGTAAAGAACTTTTTTTTGCTCTTCATCATAATAAACTTCACCATATCCAGTCAGTGGAAAATCTTTTCTCAAAGGATGACCATCAAAACCATAATCAGTTAAAATTCTTCTTAAATCTGGATGATTTAAAAAATTAATTCCATACATATCAAAAGTTTCGCGCTCAAACCAATTAGCGGCTTCAAAAACCGATGAAACTGAAGACACACTTTCGCCTTCATTTAAAGCGACTTTTATAGTAATTCGATTATTTAATTTTAGACTTAGTAAATTATAAATTACTTCAAAACGAGGAGATCTAATTTCAAGCAAATCAGCGCCAAAAACATCTAATAAAATTTTAAAAGAAAGATTTTCGTCATCACGTAAAAAAGTCAAAAATTCAACAACTTTTTCTTTATCAATATAGATAATTAAATTATCATTTTTAATTGACTCAGTTGGCTTTGCATCAGGAAATTTTTCTTTGATATAGCTAAGTTGCGCCGCAAGATCTTGAAACATATTTATCTCTTAAATTTACCAGTTCTTCTTATTTTTCTTTGTAGCAGCGTAATGCCATAAAGCAATGCCTCAGCGGTTGGAGGACATCCAGGAACATAAACATCAACCGGAACTATTCTATCGCAGCCCCTAACCACAGAATAAGAATAATGATAATAGCCACCGCCATTGGCGCAGCTTCCCATTGAAATTACATATCTTGGCTCAGCCATTTGATCATAAACTTTACGAAGCGCTGGAGCCATTTTATTGGTAAGAGTTCCAGCAACAATCATAACATCTGACTGGCGTGGCGACGGTCTAAACACCATACCAAAACGATCTAAATCATAACGACTAGCAGCGGTTTGCATCATTTCAACTGCGCAGCACGCAAGACCAAAGGTCATTGGCCATAGTGAGCCGGTACGCGCCCAATTAGCTAAATCGTCTAATTTTGCGGTAACAAAACCGCGATTATTGATTTCTTCGTTAACCTGAGTTAGCAAAGCATCTTGATTTAACGGACTTAAAATATTTCCTGTCATTTTTTTTAAAATTTATTTCCAATCAAGCGCGCCGCGCTTCCATTCATAAATAAAACCAACGGTCAATAAACCTAAAAACACCATCATTGACAAAAAGCCAAAACTTCCAAGTTGCTTTAAACTAACAGCCCATGGAAATAAAAAGGCTATTTCTAGATCAAAAATTATAAATAAAATTGCCACCAAATAAAATTGTATGTTAACTTCGCTTCTAACCACACTTCCCT
Organism: uncultured Rickettsiales bacterium; assembly: GCA_937927795.1. Classification (GTDB taxonomy): domain Bacteria; phylum Pseudomonadota; class Alphaproteobacteria; order Rickettsiales; family UBA1997; genus UBA2645. The sequence continues at coordinate 4,833 of CALBSF010000291.1, read as the reverse complement.
CGCCTTCAAAACCGCATTCATATTGCGAGTTTTTTTCCACGTCAGGCCTTCTCTTGCTAAGTAAAAAAGGAATTAAAATAATCACGCATGACAATCCAATGGCGATTACAAAAAAGATTAATATTGGTAAATATTGCGACGAAACGAATTCGGCACTTGAAATTTTATCCATTTTTTAAGATACTACAATTTTTATACCCAAGAATTATAAAATTTAGCAACAAAAAAATCAATCAAAATTAATATGAAAATTGAAACTTACACCGCAATTATTACGCCTTTCAAAGATGGCAAAGTTGATGAAAAAGCATTAGAAAAATTAGTAGAATTTCAAATTAAAAATGGCGTTGATGGAATTGTTCCTTGCGGCACAACTGGTGAGGCTCCGACCCTTTCTCATGAAGAGCATAATTTGGTTATTGAAACTTGCATAAAAGTTGCTAAAAAAAGAATAAAAATTATGGCTGGAACCGGCTCTAACTCTACTGAAGAAGCGGTAATGATGACTAAATTTGCCAAAAAAGCTGGGGCAGATTCTTGTTTGATTGTGGCTCCATATTATAACAAACCAATACCAGAAGGCGTTTATCAACATTTCAAAGCTTTAAATGAATGTAATATTCCATTGATTATTTATAATATTCCAGGACGTTCAGTAATTAATATTTCTGATGAAAATTTAGCCAGAATCGCAACTTTAAAAAATGTGGTTGGAATTAAAGATGCCACTGGAGACCTTGCTAGAGTTGCTTCTTTGAGACTTTTAATTAAAAAAGATTTTTCTTATTATTCTGGCGAAGATGCTACTGTAGTTGGCTTTAATGCGATGGGCGGAACTGGCGTGATTTCAGTTACTTCTAATATTTTACCAAAAATGGTTTGCGACCTACAAAAAGCTTGTGCAAAAGGCGATTACAAAAAAGCATTGCAATTACAAGATAAAATGACCAATCTTCACGCTGCAATGTTCTGTGAAACCAATCCAATTCCAGTTAAATATGCGGCATCATTAATGGGATTATGCTCAAAAGAAATTAGACTTCCTTTGGTTGAGCCTTCAGATTCAGCAAAATTGAGAATTAAAGCTGAAATGAAAAAAGTTGGATTAATAAAATAAAAATATGCTAGCAAGAACTCCAGCGCCTAGAATTGAAATAATAGACACCGATGAATCTAAGCCAGAATTTACTCAAATCTTGCGGGCTATAGAAGAAAATCCTCCTGCAACAATAATTCAAGGCGAGTTTACATCACTTAGAATAAATGGTGAATCGCGCTATAGATCTCTTGCCACCCCCGCCCTACAAACCTGTGTTTGCGTGGTGTTGGTAACAAAAAATGCAGCAAGAGATTATGTTATTGGAATAACTCACTTTGATTCCCTTGTCAGACTAGAAGAAAGTTTCGTCGAATTTTTGCGTGACTTTAATAGAAAAAAAGAAACTGACTCAAAAATAACGGCTAAAATTATCGGTGGAAGAAAAGGCACTTTTGGATCTTACACGCCGTTGCTTTTTATGGATGGAAATTCAGAAGAATTGGTAGATAGAGTAAAATCATTAGTAGAAAGAATTCCCGCAGTTGAAATTTTAGATCATGATCACTATTCGCGCAAAGGTCCTTGTGAAATGCCATTGCCCGGCACTGGTTTTTATATGTATGATGTTATTGTTGGCGTAAGAGCTGATGATTCTATCTCGTGCATAGTAAATCATAGCAACGAAAGCAATAGAATTACAAGCAGTTTGATTAACATATTTCAGGAAAGCGATCAAACGAAAGAACGGGAAGGAAGGTATGATGAAAGAGAAGAGTATAACTCAGAAGATAGTAGAAGACCCGCTCACGCAGCTGTTAATTTTGAAGTAAGGGCAGTGAGCCACTCTCAGTTATCGCTCCCGGTTTACAGAAGGAAATAATTGATTGTGACATCCCCTCACCTTATCACAAACTTCTTTAACAAAACCGGACTTAAAATTAATGTTGCAATTGTTGAGCTAATAATTCCACCTATAACTGTAATTGCAAGAGGCTGTTGAACCTCTGCGCCAATTCCATGACCAAAAGCCATTGGTAAAAATCCAAGACTAGCAACTAAAGCTGTCATCAAAATTGGCCTTAACCTTAAAGAACAAGTAAGCTTTAGATCTCCATTATTTTTAAAAGTATCAATTAAAATAATTGAGTTTAACAAGCTAATTCCAATTAAGGCGATAAATCCAATATAAACTGAAATGGTAACTGGAATTTGACAGATAAAAAGCAAGGCTATCGCGCCACTAAGCGCAAAAGGAACGCTGGAAAGAATTATCAAAACCTTTCTTATGTCGCCAAACATTTTAAACAATAATAAAAAAATTATCGCCAAAATTATTGGAACTATGGTAAAAATTTGCTTTTTAGCGCTATTCAAATTTTCAAAACGACCTCCCCATTCAATAAAATAGCCTGTTGGCAGAATTTTATTTTTTGCGATTTCTTTTTCAGAAATTTTTATAAAATTGTCATAATCAGTATCTTTTAAATAAATTGAAAGACCCGAATATCTTTTGCCAAAAATTCTTGGAATTGCCACTATATCTTGCCCTTCTTTTATATCGGCAACTTGTGAAAGTTTAATATTTCCGCCATCATTTAAACCAACAGCCAAATTACCAATTGAGTCAATTTTATTACGATCTTTTTCATTTAAATGCAGAATTATTGCAATTGGAAATTCTGTTGTATAAAAATTTCCAATTTTAATTCCCGCCATTGAATTACTTAAATCATTATTAAGATCTGAAATAGTAATTTGGTTTTTGGCAATCTTATCATAATTAGGAACCACATCAATAAAATCGCCTTTACGAATTGAGTTTACAAAATCTTTTTCGATAGTTTTAATTTCTTTTTGCTTTTGTAAAAGATTTTTTATTTTTTCAGTTGTTGCAATCAATACATCAAAATCTTCGCCAAAAATCTTTAAAGATAGATCAGCTCTGCTGCCCTCCAACATTTCATTGAAGCGCATTTCAATTGGTTGAGTTTGACTAACATCGCACTGCTTACAATTTTCTTTTAATTTATCATAAAATTTAGATGCTATTTTTTTAGCATCATTTTTATATTTTTCTTTTAAAACTAAAAAAATATCACCCGAATTTTGTGGCATTGGATCAAGCCCAGACTGCCCTGTTCCAATTCTAGAAAATGTTTTATCAATCTCTTTTTCATTAATAATTTCTTTTTCTAATTTAGAAATTATTTCTTTAGTTTTTGAAAGGCTTGATCCGTCTTTGGCAACAATTGTATAAACTAAATCGCCTTCATTTAATTGCGGTAAAAAATCTGATTCCATAAAGAAAATCAAACTAAAAGATAAGATAAAAAATGACGAGCAACAAACAATGATTAACCTTGATTTTTCTAAGGCAAAATCGAGTTTTTTAATATAAAATTTTGATAAAGCATCAAAAAAACTACTATGATGATTTGTTGCGGGTTTTATAAAAAAATAAGCCAAAATCGGCATTATAAAAAATGCTATTAAAAGGCTTGCAAGCATTGCAATTACAACATTAATTGCCATTGGTTTAAAGGTTTTTCCTTCAACGCCACTAAACATTAAAATTGGCACATATACCAAACTTATAATTACTATACCAACAAAAATTGGCTTAAAAACTTGAGCACTAAATTTAGCAATTTGATCAGATTTTTCTTGTTTTTGTAAATTAAAAAACATCTTACTAATTAGATATTCAATTAACACTACTGATGAGTCAACGAGCAACCCAAAATCAATGGCTCCAAGGCTCATTAAATTTGCTGAAATTCCAAAAATCTTCATGCAGGCCGCAAGAATTAAAATGCAAAAAATTAAGCTTGAAGCAACAATTAAACCAATTCTAATATTACCAAGAACTAAACATAAAACTCCAACCACCAATAAAATTCCTTCAACTAAATTTCTCATCACTGTTTTTACAGTTGAATCAATCAAGAATTGTCGATCATAGAGCAATTCAATTTTAGCATTTGGATTTCGTAAATTAATTTTTTCAATTTCTTTTTTAACTCCAATTAAAACCTCTCTGGCATTTGCGCCCGATTGCAACATCACAGTTCCAATAACAGTTTCTTCTCCTTTGTAAGTAGCAATTCCAAGCCTTTGCGAGTAATCTTGACCAACTTCAACAATATGTCTTAATGGCAAAACTTTGCCGGTATAATCAACTTTTATTCCAACATCCATTATATCTTTCGCACTATTAATATTTGCAAAAGTTCGCACAATTTTTTGTTGATCATTTTGTTCTATATATCCACCACCAAAATTTTCACCAAGAGTTTGCAGCTGCGCAATTAGTTTATTTGGAGTCATGCCATATTTAGCAATTTGAGTTGAATCAACATTTAAATGAAATTGTCTTTCAAATCCCCCAATCGTATCAACTTCTGCAACGCCGCTAACTTTTTTTAACTCACGAGAAAATTTATATTCTTGCAGCGCTCTAAGCTCGGTTAAATTATTTTTTTTATCTGGATCAAAAACTCGATAAATAATAATTTCGCCAATCCCAGTAGTAAGGGGCGCAAGGCTTGGTGATATGCCAATTGGAAGCTGGTCTTGAAGAGTTGAAATTCTTTGCATTACCAAATTTCTGGCAAAGTGAATATCAATATTATCTTTAAAAATTAGAATAATTTGAGAAAGTCCGAATTTTGAAATTGAGCGCATTTCAACCAAGCCCTCAATTCCATAAAGCTCTGATTCAATTGGATAAGTAACGGATTTTTCCACCTTACTTGGATCCAAACTAAAAGTCTTAGTATTTACCACAACCTGCT
>CALBSF010000290.1 GCA_937927795.1 uncultured Rickettsiales bacterium | reverse complement strand
TTTTTCCTCAAAAATCCTTCGTAAAAAAGTGTCAATAGATATTAGATTTGGTATAGAATGGCTTTAAGATAGCGCCAGAGGTTAAACTAAAAATTATATTTCACTCTGAATGATCCCGCATGAGAATCATACTTAACTCTATGTTCAAATCCATAATCAGCACTTAGCGTTAAATAATTAAGTTGATATAATTTTAGACCAGCGCCTATTCTCAAGCTTCCTTGCTCAATTTCTGCGCCAGAAGAATTAAAATTAGATGATTGTCCAATAAAGTTAGCGCTAGTTTTTTGTTTTGCTCCTAACAAATCATAACCATAAGAAACCGAAACTGATGGCATTACAACCTTATCTAATAATTTGTAGTTTTTGCTAAGCAACATTCCCGCTCTTGCCTCTAGGAAGGCGGCGCTCTTATTTTTTACATTTAAATTAAGCGTTCCCGCATTATTTTCGCTATATTGATTGATGGAATTTCTAGCCGCAGTTATTGCAAAAGTTGGGGTTAGAATAAAATCATTTTTTAATTTATGATCCACACCAATTTCTGATCTAGCCATGTAAGTTTGACCATTATATTTAGCATTAGCATTAACGCCAACAACTGGAATTGATCTATTCGCTGAATATGCATTAAAACCAAATCCCATCATATTATTAATGAAAAATTTCTCAAAATTATGAGAGCTATAAATATTAAGTTGATGATTATCAATATTGGTTCTTTTTAAATTATCACTTCCCTTAACTCTAGAATTAGAATAAGCAAAGCTTACACCCAACAATAATTCTTTATCTATTTTTTTATCATATCCAATAATAAGACCAGATGTTTGGGCATTATATCCATTAGAAGCTATTGCATCATCTTGAGAAGATTGCGCCCCAAAAACCTCGCCCCAACCAGATTCTTTGCAAGCTTGATTTTTTATCAAAGCCTTATCGCATTTTTTATCTTTATTTTGACGAACAGATGATAAGTGGCGAGAAATTAAATTGGCAGAATTATTAATATTATCGAAAGCTAGGCGGTTACTAGAATTATCAACTTGAGCTAGAGCAGAATTAATGGCTAAAGACTTACTGGAATTACTTGCGCTGGAATCTAAATAATCTTGTAAATTTTGCAAAGAGCCCGTTGCTAAATTTACTCTAGATAAATTAAATAAATTATTATACAAACCAAGTTGATTATTGTTGAACGCCATTTGTGGAATATAAATTCTTTCAACATTTAACATGAGTGAATTATCAACAACTGAAGTATTAAATAAAAAAACACCAAAACGATTACTTCCGCCCTCAACACTTATATTTTGATCACTAATTTTATTTAAAGAACTTCCGCTTAAAGCAGATAAAATTTTATAGCTAGATACATCTCTGATATTTCTTCCATATAAAGAAACTTTTAAAGATGAGTTAGCATCATTTGATGCAATACCATCCACAGTTAGATTACCAGCAACAGTTCTGCTAAAAATTGATGTAGAA
>CALBSF010000289.1 GCA_937927795.1 uncultured Rickettsiales bacterium | reverse complement strand
ATTTTTGGATTTTTTATATTCAAAAAATATAGCGAAAATTTACCAGATTATGAGCAGCTAAAAGAGTATAACCCAATGGTTACAACTCGTCTTTACGCTTCTGACGGCTCTTTATTTACTGAATTTGCTAAAGAAAAAAGAATTTTTACTCCAATTGAAAATATTCCAAAAAACTTAATTAATGCTTTTTTAGCTGCAGAAGATGCAAATTTTTACAGACATTCTGGAATAGATCCAGTTGCAATTTTTCGAACATCAATTAGAAATGCCATTGGAATATTAAAAGGCGGACACAATACTGGCGGCGCCTCAACCATTACTCAGCAAGTTGTAAAAAATCTTTTATTAACAAAAGAAAGAACTTTGCAAAGAAAAGTTAAAGAAGCAATTTTGGCATTTCGCCTTACTCAAACTTTTCCTAAAGATAAAATTTTAGAACTTTATTTAAATCAAATATATTTAGGAGCTGGCTCTTATGGCGTTGCTGCTGCAGCTCAAACTTACTTCAATAAATCTATTGACGAATTAACCGTAGAAGAATGTGCTTTACTTGCAGCCTTGCCAAAAGCCCCCTCTTCTCTTGATCCTAAAAGAAATAAAAATAATCAAATTGCTAAAGAAAGAAGGGACTGGGTAATTGCCCGTATGCAAGAAGAAGGTTTTATTAAATCTGAAGAAGCTAGAGTGGCAGAGGAATCGCCGATAAAATTAAATCTATCTAAAGATGTTGAAATTGCAAAAGCAGATTTTTTTGGCGACAGCGTAAAAAAAGAATTAACTGAATTATATGGCTCAGATAATGTTTTTGAAAGCGGCATTGTGGTTCGAACTACTCTTGATTTAAATTTACAAAAAATTGCTTCTAAAGCTCTTGAAAGTGGAATTGAAGATTATGATCGCAAACATGGTTATCGCGGCTCGCTTGGAAAAATTGATGTAAAAAAAGAAGATTGGAAAGAAAAATTATTAGCATTTGAAGTTAAAAAATTATATAAACCAGCTTGGATAAAAGCTGTTGTAACTGAGACCTCTAAAGATTCAGCCACAATTGCAACTGAAAGCGCAGATACTGGATCTATTACACTGGCATCAGTTAAATGGGCTAAAAAATATATTGGCGTTGATTCTAGGGGCGCGGTTCCTAAGAAAATTACCGATGTTTTGAATGTTGGTGATGTAATTTTAGTTGAGCTAAAAGATAAAAATTATGAGCTTCGTCAAATTCCAGAAGTAAATGGAGCGTTCATAGTTATGGATCCTCATACTGGAAGAATATTAGCAATGATGGGTGGCTATGTTGACGCACCAAACCAGTTTAACCGCGCAACGCAGGCAATGAGGCAACCTGGCTCAACCATGAAAACTTTTGGTTATATTGCAGCTCTTGAAAATGGCTTTACACCAGCAAGCATCATTATTGATGAAGAGGTTACTCTTGACCAAGGCTCTGATCTTCCTCCTTATAAACCAACTAATTATTCTGGTGATTTTTATGGCCCAACCACGCTGCGTAAAGGTTTGGAAATGTCACGAAATGTTACTACGGTTAGAATGGCTGAGCAAGTTGGTTTAGAAAAAGTGGCCGAAGTGGTAAAAAGATTTGGCATTAGTGATAATCCGCAGCCAATTTATTCTTTGGTATTAGGATCTGTTGAAACCACGGCTTTAAAGCTTGCAACCGCTTATGCGACTATGGTAAATGGTGGAAAAAAAATCACTCCATCAATGATTGAAAAAATTCAAGATCGTAATGGTAAGGTAATTTATCGAAATGACAAAAGAACTTGCTATAACTGCTTTGCGCAAGATTTAAGTAAAGATCAAATGCCTGAATTGGTGATGCCATCTCTTGATGATCCTAAAGAGCAAATTACTGATCCGGCAACCGCTTATCAAATAACTTCAATGTTGCAAGGTGTTGTAGAAAGAGGAACCGCAGCTAAAGCTAAAGCTGGAGTTGGGAAAATAATTGCCGGAAAAACTGGAACCACTAATAATTCTTACGATTCTTGGTTTGCTGGGTTTTCTCCAGATTTAGTTGCTGTTGTTTATGTTGGTTTTGACATACCAAAAACTTTGGGATCAGAAGAAACTGGAGCA
>CALBSF010000288.1 GCA_937927795.1 uncultured Rickettsiales bacterium | reverse complement strand
AGAGGTTGTTAATAATAATGCTTTAGGCAAAGAAGTTGATGCTATTTTTGTTGATTTTCATGCCGAAGCAACTTCAGAAAAAATGGCAATGGGAAAATTTTTAGATGGCAAAGTTAGCGCGGTAGTTGGAACTCACACCCACATTCCAACCAATGATTGCCACATTATGAAGGGCGGCACCGCCTATCAAACTGACGCCGGAATGTGCGGCGATTATGATTCAGTAATTGGCATGGATAAAACCGTGCCTTTACAAATGTTTTTACATAAAAGGAAATTTGATAAAATGGAGCCCGCAAAAGGCGAAGCAACTATTTGTGGCAATATTGTTGAACTAAATGAGAAAGGATTGGCTATAAGCATTAAGCCAATAAAAATTGGTGGAATTATTTAACGCTCACTAAAAACATAACAATCCATCGCCAAAACTGAATAATCATAACTATGATGCAGCCTTTGGGCTGTAAAGCTATTGCCCGCAGCACCAAGGGCTATTATTAGTGGAATAAAATGCTCAAAACTTGGATGATTTTCTTGTGCATATTCTAAATTATGCCAATTGATAATTGATGATATATCTTGGTTTTGTAAGACTTGATAAATTTCGTCAGAAAATTTCTCTACCCAAGTTGGAGTTGGTTTATCTTTATTTTGAAAAGCCATCATTAGATTGTGCGTAACACCGCCACTTCCAATAATTAAAATATTTTGTTCTTTTAGATAAGAAATTATGCGACCAATTTTATAGTGATAAATTGAGTCTTGCGATGATTGTAAAGAAATTTGAATAACTGGAATATCTGCATCTGGATACATCAATTTTAGCGGAACCCATGCGCCGTGATCCAATCCGCGTTTTGGATTTATTTTTGCAGGAAAATTTACTTCTTCAAAAAGATTTACAATCTCTTGCGCCAAATCTGGCGCGCCCAAAGCCGGATAATTCATGCGATATAATTCTGCAGGAAATCCTGAAAAATCATAAATTGTTTGTAAATTTAAATTCCCCGTAATTTCCAAAACATCACTCTCATAATGAGCAGAAAAAACCACAATTGCCTTTGGTTTTACAAAATTATTTGATAATTCTTTAAGAAAATTGTGAGCCAAAGTCTGTCTAATCAATAAATCAGGGGCTCCATGGGAAATAAATAATGTGGAAGTGGTGGCGGAAAATTTCATTTTAAAAAACTAAAACCAATCTTTGCGCTTAAAAAACATAATTTGCATCGCCGCAATTGCAGCCATTCCAAAAAAACAAATATAAAAAGCATATGGCTCTTCAGCGCCAGGAATTCCCTCAACATTCATTCCAAATAAACCGGTTAAAAAAGTTAACGGCATAAATACAATGCTAATCAAAGAAAGTTTATACATATTATTGCTAAGCTTAGAAGTAAGCGCGTTTGCAAGCTCATCATTTAAAATTTGTGAACGATCTCTTGCCTCATCAGCTTCTTCGATCATGTTGGTAATTTTGTTAGAATTTTCTTGAAAATGACGATGCGCCCATTCATCAATCCAATCATATTCACAAGAACGAAGTTTAGTAATCACTTCTTTTTGGGGCACCAAATATCTTTTAAAGGCCGTAGATTCAAACCTAATATTTAAAATTTCTTCACGAAATTTCGCATCATGATGAAGCATTATTTTTTCTTCTAAAATATCAATTTTTTCATTTAAATCATGCAAGAATGGCGAAGTAATATGAAGAATTTGATATAATAAATTATATAAAAATTCACCTGAACTTTTGATTAATTTACCTGACTCAATTTGATTTCTAAGATCAAGTAAAGCTTTGGAATCTCTGCGCTGAACTGTAATTACTCTTTCCGAATCAACCCATAAACGAATTGAAACCATGTCATCTGGTTGAGAATTTTTATTAAGATTAACTGCTCTTAAAATGATTAATAATCCATCTTCAAACTCAACAATTCTTGGGCGCGTTTCTTCCACGGTTAGAGCATCAATAATTAAATGATCTAAATAAAAAACTTCATTTTCTAACCATTTTTTAGTTGCTAAATTATTAGCATCAAGATGCACCCAAGAAAGCCCCCGATTCATTAATTCTTCTGAAGCCTTCAAATT
>CALBSF010000287.1 GCA_937927795.1 uncultured Rickettsiales bacterium | reverse complement strand
GATCTCCGCCTCTCAAAATACAAGCTTGGCTGTTGTTGCCCCTGGTATTGCAGAAGCGCTGATTGCTACTGCCATTGGCTTATTTGCCGCAATTCCCGCAGTTCTCGCTTACAACACTTTCGTAAGATTAAATCGACTTTTGGTGCAAAATTTACGTCATTTAGCTGAACAAATGACAGTATATTTATCGAGCAAAAAATAATATGCAAAATTTTGAACGAGAAGAATTGCAGGCTCCTTTAGCGGAAATTAACATGACTCCACTGGTTGATGTTATGTTGGTTTTATTGGTAATTTTTTTAGTTACCGCACCAATCTTAAACAATGCAATAAAACTTGATTTACCCAAAGAATCAGCCTCTCAAAACACTGACGATAAATCAATTGTGATTTCTATAGACTCTAGCGGAAATTATTTTTTAAAAAATAAAAAAATATCTGATTTAGATCTACAAGCCCAGCTAGCTATTGCTGCTCAAAATAATAAAAAACAACAATTACAAATCTTCGCTGATGAAAATGCCAATTACGGCAAGGTAAGTCATATTCTTGCCATGGCTCAAAAAAATGGTCTAACCAATATAAGTTTCGTTACTCAAGTGAAATAAAACAAATTCTCTGTTGCTTTTAAGCTTTTAAGCCTATAATGGAAGCCTTAAAAAATTAAAATAATTTGCAAAAAAATAACAGCATGGAAGAAAAGTTTATTAAAGTCGTTGGCGCAAAAGAACATAATCTTAAAAATGTTAGCATCGAAATTCCCAAAAATAAATTGGTTGTTGTTACTGGGCTAAGCGGCTCTGGTAAGTCTTCTTTAGTGTTTGACACTATTTACGCCGAAGGTCAAAGAAGATTTATCGAATCTCTTTCTGCTTACGCTCGTCAATTTTTAGACATGCAAGATAAGCCAGATGTTGAATCTATTACTGGGCTTTCACCAGCAATTGCAATTGATCAAAAAACTACCTCAAGAAATCCGAGATCTACAGTTGGAACGGTTACTGAAATTTATGACCATTTTCGTCTTTTATTTGCAAGAATCGGGGTGCCCTACTCTCCTGCAACTGGCAAGCCAATTGAAAGCCAGTCTGCCTCACAAATGGTGGAAAGAATATTAAAATTACCGAAAAAAACCCGCATTTATTTATTAGCACCAATTGTTAGAGGGCAAAAAGGCGAATATCGCAAAGAGATGTTAAATGCCCGTAAGCAAGGATTTCAAAGGATGAAAGTTGATGGACAAGTTCATGATTTAAATGAAATTTTACCACCATTAGATAAAAATAAAAAACATAATATTGAAGTTGTGGTTGATAGAATTGTTTTATCTGATGATTTAGGCAATCGCCTTGCCGACTCAGTTGAAACCGCACTTAAAACTTCTGAAGGACTTCTTTACGTTGAAATTGTTAGTCTTCCCGAAGGATCAAAATCAAAATATAAAGCTGGAGAAATTTTAATTTTTAGTGAAAAATTTTCTTGCCCGACTTCTGGATTTACCATTCCCGAAATTGAACCAAGATTATTTTCTTTTAATTCGCCTTACGGAGCTTGTAAAAACTGCGATGGACTTGGAACCGAACTTTATTTTAGCGAAGATTTAATTGTTGAAGATGAGAATTTATCCTTAAAACAAGGTGCAATTCAAACTTGGCAAGGAATGCAAGG
>CALBSF010000286.1 GCA_937927795.1 uncultured Rickettsiales bacterium | reverse complement strand
GAGTGCAATTTCAACTCGTATCGCAGTTATTCCGGGCAAAACCACAATTGGCGTTGAGCTTCCAAATTCTAAAAGAGCAATGATTTTCTTACGCGAATTAATTGAAGGAAAAGAATATAAATTTTCTCAACATCTTTTGCCAATGATTTTAGGTAAAGATATTGGCGGGGAAGTGGTAATTGCCGATTTAGCAAAAATGCCGCATTTATTGATTGCAGGAACTACGGGATCAGGAAAATCAGTTGGTTTAAACGTGATGATTTTGTCGCTATTATTTAAAATGAGACCCGATGAATGTAAATTTATAATGATTGATCCAAAAATGTTGGAATTATCAATTTACGATGGAATTCCTCACTTATTATCTCCAGTTGTAACCGAGCCGGCCAAGGCAATTATAGCTCTAAAATGGGTGGTTTCAGAAATGGAGGAAAGATATCGTTTAATGTCAAGCTTTTCAGTTCGAAATATTATGGGATATAACGAAAAAGCAGAAAAGGCAATTTTAAGTGGCGAAAAACTTAGTCGCAAAGTTCAAACTGGCTATGATCCAAGTAATGGTCAGCCAATTATTGAAGAAATTGAATTTGAGCCAAAAAAATTACCATTCATAGTAGTTATTGTTGATGAAATGGCAGATTTAATGCTTGTTGCTGGAAAAGAAATTGAAGGCTCAATTCAAAGATTGGCTCAAATGGCTCGCGCCGCGGGAATTCACATCATCATGGCGACGCAAAGACCTTCGGTTGATGTTATTACCGGCGTTATTAAAGCCAATTTCCCAACCAGAATAAGCTTTCAAGTTACCTCTAGAATTGATAGTAGAACTATTCTAGGAGTTCAGGGAGCCGAACAATTATTAGGGCAGGGTGATATGATTTACATGTCTGGCGGAAGTAAAATGATCAGGGTTCACGGTCCATTTTGCTCTGACACTGAAATTGAAAATATCGTTAATACCATTAAAAACCAAGATCTAGAAGAGTTTGAAGAGGGTGAAAAAATTTCATTCGATGTTCCAATTCCAAGCCTAGACTCTTCTTCTGGCGACGATGATTCAGATGGCGGTAGTGGTGAAGAAGATCTATATAAAAAAGCGGTTATGATTGTAAGAAGAGATAAAAAACCATCAATTAGCTATGTTCAAAGACAGTTAAGAATAGGATACAACCGAGCAGCAACAATTATTGAAAGAATGGAAGAAGAAGGCGTGGTAACCGCTCCGAGCATTTCTGGCAAAAGAGAGGTGATTGAGTAAAAAATATGAAATTAAAAATTCTAACCATTCTGGCCTTGTTGCACGGCTCTGATATTTTTGGTTTTTTTGCAACACTCGGTCTAAATCATCCTCCCCTTGAGGGAGGATCGAAGAACGGCTTTAGCCGTGATTCGAGGAGGGGTCAGAAACTAGATTTTAATTAAAAATAATAGTCAAAACTCCCATATTTTGTAGTCTTTTTCTTTAATAAAGACTTTAGTCACTTCGACCCCTCCTCGGAATCGCTCCGCTCTTCGATCCTCCCTCAAGGGGGAGGATGATTTACATCGAGATTTTTTTGAGCCGTGCAACAACGCCAACCATTCTATTTTTTATATTTAACATTCCTCAAAGCTTTGCAAATAATATGACATTCAATTACGACACTATTAAAACCAGAGAAGATGGATTAGCTAGAAATTTTCGTGATCTTTCCCAGTTTGGTTTAAATGCGATTGCTAGCGGCGAATTTTCAGAAAATGAGTTAAAAAAAGTTAAAGAAAAATTCCCTCAGGATAAAATTATTATCGTTGATTTAAGGCGTGAAAGTCATGCTTTGATTAACGGCATGCCGGTTAGCTGGGAAGAATCTAATCTAAATAAAACAATTGCTGAAATTTTATCGGATGAAAAATCAAAAGTTAATGCAATAAAAAAAGATCCAAAAAATAGCCAAATAACATTACTTAAACCAAAAATTGTTGAGTTAAAAAGCATAGAAACCGAAGAAGAGTTAGCAAAAGAACATGGTTTTGAATATAAAAGATTTGGAATTGAAGACCGCTCAATTCCTAATCAAAAACAATTTGATGAAATAGTAAATTTTATTAAAACTTTACCTAATGATAAAAAACTTTATGTTCATTGCGCCGCAGGAAGAGGGCGCACCACAACATTTTTAACAATTTATGATATCATTAAAAATGGCAATAAAGTTTCATTGTTGGATATTTTTAAAAGACAAGAAAAAGCTGGTGGAGTAAGAATTGATTTGGTTAATGAAGAAACTTCAAATCGCGCCGATTTAGTAAAAACAAGATTAGAAATGTTGACCAAACTTCATGATTCTACTTTTAATGGCTCTTAAGACCTCTCAAAGGTGCATATAGGCTCAAAAAAACCCTTGACTTAAATTTACAAGATAAATAATATCTTTAACTCTTATCCTTCAATCATCACACTTGAAATAAGCTTTCTAATCCTATCCTTAATAAATTAATTTGACAATATGGCTAGTAACTTAACGATAATGGGCAACAAGGAGATATTATTGGTTGCTGAAAACATTGCCCATGAAAAGGGCATCTCACCTCAAGAGGTTATTGAGGCTATGGAAGAAGGCATAAAGCTTGCTGCCAAAAAGAAATATGGTTATCACTTAGATATTGACTGCAAAATTGACAAAAAAACTGGTCAAATCAAGCTATTTAACAAGCTAGAAGTTGTTGCTAATGATGATGGCGAAGATTTTGACGTTAGAACTCATTCAACGCTAAAACACGCTAAATTGGAAGATCCAAACGCTGAAATTGGAGATTTTGTAGTTCAAGAATTACCTCCAATGGATTTAAGCCGCGTTGTTGCACAAGTTGCTAGAAACGAGATTATTCGTAAAGTTAAAGAAGCTGAAAAAAATAAAGAATATAACGAATTTAAAGACAGAGTCGGCGATATTGTTAGCGCAGTTGTTAAAAAAGTTGGCTTAAAAAATATTGTAATGGAAGTTGATGGTTATGAAGCTGTAATTCATGAAAGCGGCTTGATTCCTAGAGAAAACTTTCGCGTTGGCGATAGAGTTAGAGCCTATATCGAAGATGTTCGTAAAGAAGCTTTTGGTTCACAAATCTTCCTTTCAAGAACTCATCCTAAATTCCTAGTTAAACTCTTTGAGCAAGAAGTTCCAGAGCTTTATGAAGGAAATATCGAAGTTAAAGCAGTTGCGCGTGACCCTGGATCAAGAGCAAAAATTGCGATTTATTCTCGCCGCGACGATATTGATATTATCGGTTCTTTCATTGGAATCAGGGGAAGCAGAGTTCAATCAGTTAGCGCTGAATTAAAAGGCGAAAAAATTGATATCATGAAATGGTCTCCTAATATCGCAGAATTAGTGGTTAGCGCTTTAACTCCAGCTAAAGTTAGTAAAGTTGTAGTTGATGAAGAAAATAGATTAATTGAAGTGGTTGTGGCCGAAGATCAATTAAGCCTTGCTATTGGTCGTGGTGGTCAAAATGTTAAATTAGCTTCAAAATTAGTTGATTCTAAAATTGATGTGATGACGGTTGATCAAGAATCAAGTCGCAGAACCACTGAATTTAATCAAGCTTCAAAATTATTTGCTGAAAGCTTGGATGTGGAAGAAATGATTGCTAATCTTTTGGCTGCTGAAGGCTTTTTAACCGTTGAAGATTTGGCTGAATCTGAAGTTTCAGAAATTCAATCAATTGAAGGTTTTGACGAAGATATTGCAAAAGAAATTAAACGAAGAGCCGAAGAGTATTTGCAAAAGAATGCTTAAAAGTAATAATACTATAAAAAGTGCTTAAAAGCTTTTAAGCACTTTAAGGCGCTTTTTAAATTAAGAATAAAATGACAACAGATAATAAAAATACAACTCGTTCGACTTTAACTTTGAAGCTGAAGATGCCTGGCGCAGTTGATCCAAAAACAGTTGCTTTAAAAAGTGTTGAAACAAAAAAATCTGGAAATTCCTCGGTTCAAGTAACAATTAAAGGCAGAAGAAAAGAATCTAAATCAGATGATTCAAACACAGCTTTAAACAAAAGCGAAGTGGAAGCTAGAATGAAGGCTATTTCACAGTTTGATGACGAGCAATTAGATACTGAAAATCAAGCTGAAGTAAGTAAAATAATTAAAGAAAAAATTAAGCAAGAAAAAGTAATTGCAGAAGAAAAAGTTAAGAACGAAAAAAAATCTAAAACCAAAGCAAAAGAAGAAGTTGAGCCGGAAGAAGTTGAAGAAAAACAAGAAGAATTACCAAAAGTAGAAGCTCCTAAAATTGTTGAAGAGCCAGTTATTGTAAAGCGTGAACCAGAATCACTAGATGCCTTTGATGTAAGAAATAAAATTAGACAAAGTATCGAAATCACCAATCGTCAAAAAGAAGAAAGAGATAAAGTAGTTGAAGAAAGAAAAAGAGTTGAGCTAGAAAAAATACAAAAAGAAAAAGCTGAAAAAGAAAAGAAAAAATTGCCAGTTAAAAAATTTGGCAATAATTTTACTGAAGAAGATGACAAAAAAGCTAAGTTTGTTCCAAAGGGCAAGGAAAGAATTAATACTAGAAAATTAACCACTTACATTATTGGTGGCGACGATTATGAAGATGGTTTTGGTAGAAGAAGAAAAAAACAAAAAATAAGACAAGAAGACCAATCTCAAAAAGAATATAAAAAAATTTCCAAAGAAGTTTCTTTTCCTGAATTAATCACGGTTGCTGAATTGGCAGATCGTATGAGCGAAAAAACTGGTGATGTAGTTAAAAAACTATTCTCAATGGGTATGGTTGTAACTAGTAACCAAGTTATTGACGCTGACACATCTGAATTAATTATTGGTGAATTTGGTCATATTGCAAAAAGAGTTTCTCATTCTGATGTGGAAAATGTTTTAGAAGAAGATAATTCTCATCTTGAAAAATTACCTAGAGCCCCAATTGTTACTATCATGGGTCACGTAGACCATGGTAAAACTTCATTACTTGACGCTTTAAGGCAAACAACAGTTGCACAAGGTGAACATGGCGGAATTACTCAGCATATTGGCGCTTCAAGAATAAAAACTGCAGGTGGAAAATATATTACTTTCCTTGATACTCCGGGTCACGAAGCCTTTACCGAAATGCGTTTACGCGGCGCTAATGTTACTGATATTGTTGTATTAGTTGTTGCGGCTGATGACGGGGTTAAAGAACAAACTATCGAAGCAATCAATCACGCCAAGGCTGCGGGAGTTCCAATTATTGTTGCTGTAAATAAAATTGACAAACCGGGATGCGATCCAAAAAAAGTTGAGCATGAATTATTAAGCCACAATATTGTTTCAGAAGAATTAGGCGGCGAGATAATGTTTGTGCAAGTTTCTGCAAAACAAAAAATAAATTTAGATAAATTAGAAGAAGCGATTTTACTGCAAGCTGAAGTTTTAGAACTTTCGGCTGCTTATGAAGGAAAATCAAGCGGCGCAGTGATTGAATCAAGGCTTGATCCAAATAAAGGCGTTGCCGCAACATTACTAGTTCAAAGCGGAACTTTAGATGTTGGTGATCTAATCGTGGTTGGAACCTCTTATGGTAGGGTTAGAAAACTTTCTGATGAAAAAGGCAAAAGCATAAAACAAGCTACTCCTTCAATGGCTGTTGAGGTTCTTGGCCTTGGAAATGTTCCAAATGCTGGTGATAGATTCGTTGAAGTTGATGAAGAAAAACAAGCTCGCGAAATTATTTCATATCGCGTTAGAAAAGAAAAAGAAGAAAAAGCTATGAAAAATTCAGCTAAATCTTTGGCTGCAATTTTCAAAGAATCAGGTCATGGTAAATTAAAATATTTAAATATCGTAATTAAAGCCGATGTTCACGGCTCTGCTGAAGCAATTCAAGGAACTTTAGCTAAATTAAATACTGATGAAGTGGCAATTAAAATTGTCCATGTTGCAACTGGCGCAATCAGTGAAAGCGATATTAGTTTGGCAGCAGTTTCTGGTGCAATAATTATTGGCTTTAACGTTAGAGCTAATGTTGGCGCCAAAGAAATGTCGAAATTAAAAAACATTGAAATTCGTTATTATTCAATCATCTATAATTTGGTTGATGATTTAAAAATGTTGCTTTCAGGAATGCTCGCTCCAAGTAAAAATGAAGAATATCTTGGTCAAGCTGAAATCAGACAAGTTTTCAAAATTTCTGGTGTTGGGAAAATTGCCGGCGGTTTTGTGCTAGATGGAGTAATCAAAAGACATGCCAAAGTTAGATTACTACGTGAAAACGTTGTTATTCATGATGGTGTATTAAAAACTTTAAAACGATTCAAAGATGATGCAAAAGAAGTTAAAGGTGGCTTTGAATGTGGTTTTTCTCTTGAAAATTACGATGATATCAAAGAAAAAGATATTATTGAATGCTACGAAATAGTTGAGCAAAAGCGTTCTTTGTAAATTTACCTTAAATGGATTGCTTTTCTATGCTCGCAATGACAGAATAAAATCTTGTCATTGCGAGCATAGAAAAGCAATCCATTTTATCATAAAACTATTAATTCATGCGCGAAGACCCTCTAATAAACGGCATAATAAATTTCCTAGTTCCAATAATTTTTCTCTACGGTTTTTTTATTTTAGCTGATTATTTTGAAAAAGGTTTTTTTTCAATCATGTATGCCGCAATATTTTTCTTAAGCGGATTTCTAATATTTTTAGTAAAATTATCCGACACAAAAATCTCATCTCTAATTGATTTAGAATATATTTCTTTTTTCTTAATTTTAGTTAGCTTGTCATATCTACTTGGAATATTGATTCTTTTGAATTTAAGTATATAATTATTTCATTGCTTAAATTTTAATTTAAAAATCAAAAAATCATTTATCAATAAAACCAATTTATTTATAGCTTATTTAATCAAGCTTTTTCATACTTTTTAACGTTTGACATCTTAAAATCTAATTTCATTTATTTTTTGCTTAACAAGGAAAGAATGTAAATGAATAACTGAATAATGTCCAAGTAAATATTCAAAGAAGCTAAAATATAATCATCAACACTGTATTCTAAACCACATTGTCCCATAACTAATTGAGTGTCGAATATTAAGTAGATAGAAAAGACAATTACTCCTAGACAACAGTATAGTGTATGTAAAAAGCCTCCGAAAATTATACTAAAAAGACCTAAAAGAAACATCAAAGTACAGGAAACAAATAGAATACCTCCTAAGAAAGTAAAGTCAGTCTTAGTGGTACAAGCGTAGGCAGTTAATGCGATTACTATCGCTACAGTCATTACAGCAGCCG
>CALBSF010000285.1 GCA_937927795.1 uncultured Rickettsiales bacterium | reverse complement strand
AGTATTTTCTATTATATCAATTATTTTTTAAAAAATAAAAGCTTATGAGCAGAGACAGAGAAAGAGACGGAGATAGAGGCGGAGAAAGAGACAGAGATAGAGACGGAGGTAGGGGTAGAGGTAGAGGCGAAGAAGGAAAGGGAAGAGATGTGCTAAGAGTGGCTTCAGATAGAGATAGAGGTAGAGGTGGAGATAGAGACAGAGACAGAGACAGAGATAGAGACAGAGATAGAGGCAGAGGTGGAGATAGAGACAGAGACAGAGAAAGAAGCAGAGGTGGAGATAGAGACAGAGAAAGAAGCAGAAGTAGAAGCAGAATTATAATTAGAAGCGAAGAAGGAAGAGGAAGAGGTGCGCCAGGAATAGCTTCTATACAAAATTCTTTTACTGGACCCGTTATATTTGCTACAAACCGCCTAGCGAGGGAAGATAAAATAAAAGAGCTGCGAGATATTATACGTGATAATGAAAAAAATCAGCGTTCACGCACAGCAATAAGTTTTGCCAGTTTAAATAATATAGAGCAGCTATTGATTAGATTGAATGATGAAAGAAAAAAAACAGTTTTATCAGTAGGTGCGAATAAAGAAGCATCTATTGAAATTTTAAAATTGATATGGAGCCGTTTCTTGTCGCTAGTTTCAACAGAATATCCGTATCATAATTATCCAAAGCTTTTAGCTAATATTCTTAATAGTTCCTACCAAATTGCTAATTTATTAGGAGGTATTAGTCTTATTAGAGATGACAGAAGGGGGGATTATTTTAAAATAGGATCTATTATATGTAGAGAAATATCGCGGTTTGAGCCGCAACATTTTTCCAATTGCTTTAATGGACTAGCTGGTCTTGGGTTTACAAAAAATGATCTTTTTAAAGAAGCTTTAGATCTAAAAAAAATAGGTGCAGCAATATTTAGAAAAATATCAGAATTTAATCCACAATCTTTTTCCAATTGCTTTAACGGACTAGCTCGTCTTGGATCTACAAAAAATGATCTTTTTGAAGAAGCTTTAGATCTACAAAAAATAGGTGAAGCAATATTTGCACAAATATCAGAATTTAATCCTCAACATTTTGCCAATTGTTTTAATGGGCTATCTAAGCTTGGCTTTACAAAAGAAGATCTTTTTGCCTCTGACATAGATCTAACAAAAATAGGGGTGGCAATATCTAAAGAAATATCAAAATTCAATCCGCGAGATTTTTCCCAGTGCTTTAATGGATTATCTCAATTGGGTTTGAAAAAAGAAGATCTTTGTTTTAGCGAAAAAGATTTGGAGTCAATATCTGCAAATATAAATAAACTTCTTGATACAGATGAAATGGATGAAAATCTAAGAGAAGAATTTGGTTTTGAAGATTGCTGCAAATTATCTAATGCTTTAGCTAAACTTGGTTATGACAATAGAGAAATTAGCATAGAAACTCTGTTGTCAAAAAGAATCATCGACCTTGACTGCCGCGGTGAATATGTTGAAAATTTTACTGGTGGCGCATTAGAAAGTTACCTTTTTAACTTTGCCTATTCTTTGTCAAGAAAAGAAGTGGCATTATATCCATTTATTAGTAATGAGTGCTTTGAAAAATTAATCGAAAATTACGAAGAGGGCGATTCCTCAAAATCAAATTTGCAGAGAGATCTATATGAAGCACTGCAAATTATATTTGCAGATAAAAAAGAAGTTTTTGTAGGGATGGAGGCTCCTATTATTGTAGTAGGTCAAGAATCTGATGGTGCAAAATTAACAAACATGGGTAAGGCACTTAGAAGAGCTGACATTGGCTTAGAGCTAAAAGATTCCTCAGAAAAATGCTTGTTTAAATTATTTATTGAAGTTGATGGTCCTTCTCATTTTTCGTGGAAAGGTACGGAAAAGAGGAATGTAGTTACCAAAAACAGAGATTTTTTGGTAGAAAAAATAATTGATAACTGGAATAGAAATGGAAAAGAGGGAGATCCAGAATATTGTTATATAGTTTTTAATTATGAAGAATTAAAAGACATTTTTTCTATTCCAGCGCATTATCAAGTGGGGGAGGGAATTTCAAGAACCGAACATATTCTTGGTAAAATTAAAGAAAAAATAGATGAATTTAAAGAGAGGGCGGCTGCTATTGCTTTAGATACGCCACCGGCCGCTATTGCTGCAATGGGTAGTGTTCCAATGACTAAGGCTGCCAATAGGGTCTCGATAATTTAATCGATTTAGAGTTATGCTATATCCTTGCAGGACGCGGTTGGTTCTAGCCCTTATATCAAGATCTAAAGCCCAATCACCTTAATTTTACAAGAAAAATTTGCATAATAAGTAATTTGAATTTACAATTTGCCCCTCATTGTTGAATTGTTTGATTTTATATCAAAGCAGTTAAAATAATGCCTCTGTGGCGGAATTGGTAGACGCGATAGACTCAAAATCTATTGTCCCCTGGGACGTGTCCGTTCGATTCGGATCGGAGGTACCACTTGATTTTATCTCATAGTTTAAGTGTCTAATTTTATTGATTTAATAAAAGCGGTTTTTCTTGGTGTTGTTGAAGGGTTAACTGAGTTTATTCCCGTTTCTTCAACCGCTCATTTGCTTATCTCATCTTACCTTATCGATTTTCAATCGATTAAAAATAATTTATTTGAAATTGTTATTCAAATTGGCGCGATATTTGCAATTTGTGTTATTTATCGTAAAAAAATTTTAGAAGTTATTTTTAATTTAAAAAAACAAAAATCACAAAAATTTGTTTTAAATTTAATAATAGCATTCTTACCTGCAGCTATAATTGGTGGGCTTTTTCATGGATTAATTAAAGAAATATTTTTCTCAAATTTAGTAATTGCAATTGCTTTGATTTTGGGTGGAATTTTTATGATTTTTA
>CALBSF010000284.1 GCA_937927795.1 uncultured Rickettsiales bacterium | reverse complement strand
CTCTTTCCCTACACGACGCTCTTCCGATCTCAACCATATATTTTAATTTAACTTCTTGCTCTTTTGCAACAGACTTTTCAGTTGCAACAATGAGATTTT
Organism: uncultured Rickettsiales bacterium; assembly: GCA_937927795.1. Lineage (GTDB taxonomy): Bacteria > Pseudomonadota > Alphaproteobacteria > Rickettsiales > UBA1997 > UBA2645. The sequence continues at coordinate 4,975 of CALBSF010000284.1, read as the reverse complement.
TTAAAATTTGCAATTCTTTTTTAGTTGCAACCAAAGGAACCATAATTTCCAAAAGAACATCTTTTTTAGTTTCTTTTTTTACAATGGAAGCCGCTTCAAAAATAGCTCTTGCTTGCATTTCATAAATTTCCGGATAAGAAATTCCAAGTCTGCAACCACGATGCCCTAGCATTGGGTTTTGTTCTTGTAATTGATTAATTCTTCTTTTTACATAATCAATTTCAACGCCAACTGCTTTTGCAACTTCAGCAATTTCACTGTCTTTATGAGGCAAAAATTCATGAAGTGGAGGATCTAATAAACGAATAGTAACTGGTAATCCAGCCATGATTTTAAAAATTTCAACAAAATCATCTCTTTGCATTGGAAGTAATTTTGCCAAAGCTTTTTTTCTGCCCTCTAAATTATCAGCCAAAATCATTTCGCGAACAGAAATAATTCTGTTTTCGCTAAAAAACATATGTTCAGTTCTGCAAAGCCCAATTCCTTCGCAGCCAAAATCTCTTGCAGTTTGACAATCAAGCGGAGTTTCTGCGTTAGTTCTAACTCTTAAAACTCTAATTTCGTCAGCCCATTTCATGATGGTTTCAAAATCGCCAGACAGGTTTGGTTTTAAAGTTGGAACTTGTCCTAAAATTACATCACCAGTTGAGCCGTTGATTGTAATTACTTCACCTTCTTTTATTTTTACTTTGCCGCAGGTAAAAAATTTACCGCTATGATCGATATTAATTATTGAAGCGCCGCTTACGCAAGGAGTTCCCATTCCTCTTGCAACAACTGCCGCGTGAGAAGTCATTCCGCCTCTGGCAGTTAAAATTCCCTGAGAAACATGCATTCCTTTAATATCTTCTGGACTAGTTTCAATTCTAACTAAAATAACTTTGTCACCATTTTCTACTCTTTTTTCTGCATCACTTGAAGAAAATACAACAACCCCTGAAGCCGCTCCAGGAGACGCTGGAAGACCTTTTGCGATTATTTCAACTTTAGCTTTTGGATCAAGGGTAGGGTGAAGTAATTGATCTAAGCTGGCTGGGTCAATTCTTCTTAACGCTTCTTTTTTATCGATTAATTTTTCATTAACCATATCAACCGCAATTTTAATTGCAGCATGCGCAGTTCTTTTACCACCACGAGTTTGAAGCATCCATAATTTATTATTTTGAACAGTAAATTCGATGTCTTGCATGTCGCGATAATGCGATTCTAATTTTTTATAAATTTTTTCTAATTCTTTAAAAACTTGCGGCATGGTTTCTTCCATTGACGGAAGATCTGATCCCAATTGCGCTTTTCCTTCTTTAGTGATTGATTGTGGCGTTCTAATTCCAGCAACAACATCTTCACCTTGAGCGTTAATTAAATATTCACCATAAAGTTCTTTTCTGCCATTTGAAGGGTTGCGAGTAAAGGCAACTCCTGTTGCAGAAGTTTCTCCCATATTGCCAAATACCATTGATTGCACATTAACAGCAGTTCCCCACTCGGCAGGAATATTGTTAATTGTGCGATAAGTAATTGCTCTGTCATTCATCCAAGAAGCAAAAACTGCGCGGATTGCGCCCCAAAGCTGTTCTTTAGCGCTTTGAGGAAATTCTTTTTTGGTGATTTCTTTTACTTTTGCCTTAAATAATTCTACAATTTCTTCTAAATTTTCTGCGGTTAAATCAGTATCTAAAGTAATTCCAAGATCTTGTTTTTTTTCTTCCAAAATCACTTCAAAATGATGATGTTCAACTTCCAAAACTACATCAGAATACATTTGAATAAAGCGACGATAAGAATCAAAAGCAAATCTTTTATTGTCGCTATTTTTTATTAATCCTAAAATAGTTTTATCATTTAAACCAAGATTTAAAACAGTGTCCATCATTCCTGGCATTGAAGCTCTAGCGCCAGATCTTACTGAAAATAAAAGTGGATTTTTTTCATCGCCAAATTTAGCATTAATTGATTTTTCAATTTGCTCTAAGGCTTTATTTACCTGAGTTTCCAGGCCAGCAGGAAATTGTTTATTATTTTTGTAATAAGCATCACAAACTTCGGTGGTAATTGTAAAACCAAGTGGAACAGGAAGCCCCATTTTTGACATTTCTGCAAGATTGGCTCCTTTGCCACCTAACAAATTTTTCATTGAAGAGTCTCCTTCTGCTTTACCGTCGCCAAAAGAATAAACAAATTTTTGTGCTGCCATTTTTATATTAATTCAAATTGAAGTTTTTCAAATTCTGTTCCATTTATTACCAATGAAATCATATGAAAACCCTTGTTATGTTTGCGAGTTGACATATCTTTAAAAGAATGTTTTTTATTAAAAATAAAACTTCCTTTAGAAAGATTTTTAGTTGTAATTTGGAAAATTTTTTTAGAATATTCTTTATTTTTCTTTAAAAAATAAACTAAATATTCAAGCCTTATTTTACTTAGATCTTGGTTATCAAGAGTGAAGTTAAAAGCCAAGCTATCACCAATTTTAACGATATTTTTTTGTAAAGCAAATTTTTGAATAGAAAATTTTGTATCAGATTTGTTAATTCCAATTAAAGCTAGAGCTTCAGGGCTGCCGCGTTTTAACAAAGTTCTTAAGGCATGTCTAATTAAGCCGGAATCAACCCCTTGTTTTTGCCATTTAGTGAGTAATTTTAAAATGATTTCTGGGTGATTTTTTGATATGTCATTTAGATTATTAGCGATAGATTTTTTAACATATTTTTCATCATCAAATTTTAATTCTTCCAAAATTTCTAAAATTTTGACTGGATTTTTTTTAAAACTTAATAAAACTTCTCCCCAAGGAAGAAGGGGTCTTATTCCTTCTGATGCTAATCTTCTAACATGAAAATTTTTAGATTTTGCCCATAGTTTAAAAAATTTTAAAGCTCTATCTTCATCATGCTTAATAAATTTTCTAACCGCAAATTCAGCGCTTCCAAATTCAGTAAAAAATTCTAAAGCTGACATTGAAAAATCAAAATCTTCAATTCCAAACACTTCAACAAAATCAGAAAAAATAATGAATGCTAAAGATGAATTTCTATTTTTGGGAATTTCAAGAATAGTTTTTCTTAAAATAAAAATTTTTTCTCGATAATTTTTTGCTGATAAATTTTTTTCAATAGCAATTGAAATCATTCTCATTCTTTGCTTGAGAGATTTATCTTGCCAATTATTTTTTGTAATTTTTAAAAAATCTTTTACTAAAAAATTTTTATCAAAACATAATATTGCTTGACAAAAATCTTGTAAAAAATTCTCATTATAAACATCTTTTAGTAACATTTATTTTTTTTAGTTTTTTTACTTTTATATTAAGATAACTTGAAGTAAATATCTTATAACATTTTTTAACAATTTTTATAGTATATGATTAATAATTTTGAAAGCAAAGCTGGTAGTGAAAGTGATCCAATTTTTGTTACTGACGAAGAGATAGAAAAAATAGTTAGTCAAAGTTCCGGCGATCTTGCCGCTGCAGTTTTTGATGAGGATGATGACGGTTATAGAATTATCTTTAAAGAAAGAAATCATGCTTTAAACTTTTGTAAAGGAGTTGCTAATATTGTTCATAATTTGGCAATATCTCAAGATGAAGTTGAAAAATTAGTTGAAAGTGATAATTCAGTTTTTATTGAACAGCCAAATGAAGATGAATGGGATGCGATAGTTTATCAATTGCTTGCTATAAAAGATGCTAATAAGGCAGCTCCTATAAAAAATGAAAATACACTTTTAGCTTCAGACAATGAAGATGAAGAAAAAGAAGACGCTATTTATGTAACTGACGAAGAAATTGAGAAAGTTGTTTCTCAAACTTCTGGCGATCTTGCAACCGCTGTTTTTGATGAAGAAAATGACGGTTATAAAATTATTTTTAAAAATAGACAAGATGCAATAAATTTTTGCAAAGGAGTTGCTAAGTCTATTGATGTTAATGGAATTTCAGAAATTGAAGCTGCTGCGTTGGTTGGAGCAGACAATTCAGTATTTATCGATCAACCAAATGAAACAGAATGGGATACTATAGTTGAGCAATTGCTTGATATTAAAATGAACTCAGATTATTTGGGAATCGTTGATGATATTGAAGAAGACGATGATCTTGATATTTTTGATGAGGAATTCGACGATGAAGATGATTTTGATGATATTGAGGATAATAGAGTCTCAGAAACATTCGCTCAAAGTAGCGATTTTTCTGCACAAATTACCGCAATTAAAGAAGTTGTAAAAAAAGTATCAACTTTAAATAATAAAAATTTCTCTGAAGAATTAAAGCAAGATTTACTTAGATATACCATAAAATCTTATCAAGGTGGTTTTCATGCTTTAAATGCTCCAACAATTTTTCTTTCTGATATAATCGAAAGAAATTATCCATTTGCGCTAAATGCTTTTAGAAAAATAATGGAAGAAAATAGCAGAAATAATATTATAATTGTTTTTGGAACTCAAACTTTAAAAGTTCCAGCTGATTGCAATAAAAAACAATTAAGAGATATTGTTGAAGGAGCCTGCATAGTGCCAAAAGGAGAACCGATTTATTATTTTGGTGATGATGTTGCAGATTTAACTGAAGTAGAATTTGCTGATGCTATCAAGCAATCTTCTAGTAACAAAATGCCTTTTTTAGTAAAAAGAACGATTCCTAATGCTCAAGTTGAAATGGCTTTGAGATAGAATTAAATTCATTAGTTATTTTAAAAAGCCGCACTTGTTTTTTTACAAGTGCGGCTTTTTTTTATGTTTTTAATTATGCCAAAAAGATAAAGCTTAAATGATGAAGCATAAATTTATGTTTTGGTATATCCTAACAACGCCAGTTCGGGATAAGGACTCGGTCTAAATCATCCTCCCCTTTCAGGGAGGATCGAGGAGCATAGCGACTCGAGGAGGGGTCGAAAAAGCAAGTGACCTTAAATAATTTTAATTTTTAATAAACTTTCTTTAAAATATTTTTAAATTTATTAAATAT